>NZ_KV791319.1:0-41487 GCF_001807895.1 Stenotrophomonas sp. HMSC10F07 | reverse complement strand
GGCGCCCCTGTAGAGCCGAGCCCACGCTCGGCTGCCTCTGCGCGAACAGCAGCCGAGCGTGGGCTCGGCTCTACGCTGGTGCAGGTCCAATCTTGAACCGGCCATTCAGCCGGAAGTGCATCCGCGTCCGCTTGCGGCTAGATTAGCGTCATGTCCCTGGCCTCAACCCTGCTCCGCGTCGTGCTCATGCTCAGCCTGTTGCTCAACGGGCTGAACGCGGCCCTGGCCCGTGGTCACGAAGAAATGGGGCGGATGGCCCACGCCGCAGCCGCGGCTGTTGATGGCGGCACTGCCGACTGCCACCACCACGCGGGCATGCAGGCCGACCCGGCCCCGCAGGCCAAGGCCCCGGCCCACGACGCCCACTGCCAGATCAAGGACTGCGTGCGCAGCTGCGCCCAGCACCCGCTGCTGGTGGTGCAGCCGTTGCCGTTCATGGCCGGACCGGCGCTGTCGCTGGCCCCGCAGCCGATGCCGGCCACCGGCCGGCCGGCGCCGCCGCTGCCGCCGATCTCACGCCCTCCCATCGGCTGATTCCACACGCACCGTGCGCCCTGCGCACCGCAGCCGGCCGCCTGCCGGCGTCTTTACGTGTCTGGAGTCACCACCATGAATACCCGCATTCCCCCCGGTCCGGGCGCTGTGCCCATGCCGTCGCGCCGCCTGTTCGTGCAGGGCCTGGCCGCCGGTGGCGTGGTTGCCGGCATCGCCGCTGTCGGCGTGCCGCAGCGCGCGCTCGCCGCCGCCACGGCCGCCCCACGCCTGGCCGGCGCCCCCGCCGTGCTCAGCGACCCCCGCATCGAACTGGCCATCGGCGAATCGCTGGCCAACTTCACTGGCCGCACCCGTCCGGCGATCACCGTCAATGGATCGCTGCCGGCACCGATCCTGCGCTGGCGCGAAGGCCAGACCGTGGACCTGTTCGTGCGCAACACTCTGGAACGCCACCCGACCTCGATCCATTGGCACGGCATCCTGCTGCCTGCGAACATGGACGGTGTGCCGGGACTGAGCTTCAATGGCATCGGCCCCGGTGAGACCTACCACTACCACTTCGAACTGAAGCAGTCGGGTACCTACTGGTACCACAGCCACTCGATGTTCCAGGAACAGGCCGGCCTTTACGGAGCGCTGATCATCGACCCGGCCGAGCCGGCGCCCTACCACCACGACCGCGAGCACGTAATCCTGCTGTCCGACTGGACCGACATGGACCCCGGCGCGCTGTTCCGGCGCATGAAGAAGCTCGCCGAGCATGACAACTACTACAAGCGCACCCTGCCCGACTTCCTGCGTGACGTGAAGCGCGACGGTTGGTCGGCCGCGTTGTCCGACCGTGGCATGTGGGGGCGGATGCGGATGACGCCCACCGACATCTCCGACATCAATGCCCACACCTACACCTACCTGATGAATGGCACCGCGCCGGCCGGCAACTGGACCGGGCTGTTCCGCAACGGCGAGAAAGTGCTGCTGCGCTTCATCAACGGCGCCTCGATGACCTACTTCGACGTGCGCATTCCCGGCCTGAAAATGACCGTGGTCGCCGCCGACGGCCAGTACATCCATCCGGTCAGCATCGACGAGTTCCGCATCGCGCCGGCCGAAACCTACGACGTGCTGGTGGAACCGACCGGGCAGGATGCGTTCACCATCTTCTGCCAGGACATGGGCCGTACCGGCTTTGCCGCCGGAACGCTGGCAGTCCGCCATGGCCTGCAGGCACCGATTCCCGCGCGCGACCCACGCCCGTTGCTGACGATGAGCGACATGGGGCACGACATGGGCAGTGGTGGCCATGGTGGCCATGACATGGCCGCGATGAAGGGCATGGAAGGCGGCTGCGGCGCCAGCATGGGCCACGACGGCGATACCGCCAGCAGGGCACCGAAGCACCCGGCCAGTGAGCGCAACAACCCGCTGGTGGACATGCAGAGCTCGGCCACCGAACCGAAGCTGGACGATCCCGGCATCGGCCTGCGCGACAACGGTCGCCAGGTACTCACCTACGGCGCGATGCGCAGCCTGTTCGAGGACCCCGATGGCCGCGAGCCGAGCCGCGAGATCGAGCTGCACCTGACCGGCCACATGGAGAAGTTCTCCTGGTCATTCGATGGCATTCCGTTCGCCAGCGCCGAGCCGCTGCGACTGAACTACGGCGAGCGCATGCGCATCGTATTGGTCAACGACACCATGATGCAGCACCCGATCCACCTGCACGGCGTGTGGAGTGATCTGGAGAACGCGCAGGGCGAATTCCAGCTGCGCAAGCACACCATCGACATGCCACCCGGCACCCGCCGCAGTTACCGCGTGCGTGCCGATGCGCTCGGTCGCTGGGCCTACCACTGCCATCTGCTGTACCACATGGAAGCGGGCATGATGCGCGAAGTGAGGATCGAAGAATGAGCCGCTCACTGCTTTCCCCCGGCCTGCTGGCCCTGGGCCTGGCCACCGCATTGCCGGTGTTCGCGCAGTCGCATGCCGGGCATGACATGGGCACGATGGACCCGCCGCCGAAGACCGCGAAGACCCCGGCCGAACCGGTCGATCATTCGAAGATGGATCATTCGAAGATGAACATGGGTGCGGCGGGTCAGGCCGGCGTGGACCACTCCACGATGGACCACTCGAAGATGGACCATGGCGCGATGCAGCCAGCGGCGATGGACCATTCCACGATGGATCACGCCGCCATGGGTCACGGCACGCCCGCACCGATCGAACCGCGCGAGCCGATCCCGGTTCCCACCGATGCCGACCGCGCTGCCGCCTTCCCTCCGATCGCGCATGGTGCGATGGAGCATGCACCACAGATCAACAGCCTGCTGCTGATCGATCGCCTCGAACACTGGGACGGCAAGAACAGCACCGGCCAGGCCTGGGAGGCCACCGGCTGGATCGGTGGCAACATCAACCGCCTGTGGTTGCGCACCGATGGCGAACGCAGCCGCGGCAGCACGGAATCGTCGTCACTGGAAGCACTGTATGGTCGCAGCGTATCGCCGTGGTGGGACGTGCTGATCGGCGTGCGCCAGGACTTCCGGCCGGCCGACTCGCGCACCTGGGCGGCCATCGGCATCCAGGGCCTGGCGCCGTACAAGTTCGAAAGCTCGGCGACGCTGTACATGGGTTCCGGTGGCCAGGTGCTGGCCAAGGCCGAGGTCGAGTACGACGTGCTGCTGACCAACCGCCTGATCCTGCAGCCGCTGCTGGAAGCCACCGTCGCAGCCAAGGATGAGCCGGAGTACGGCATTGGTCGCGGACTGAACAAGGTCGAAGCCGGGCTGCGCCTGCGTTATGAGTTCAGCCGCCGTTTCGCGCCATACATCGGCATCAGCCACGAGCGCACGTTTGGCGACACCGCCGATCATGCTGGCGACCACGCACGCGACACGCGCTGGGTGGCGGGCGTGCGCATGTGGTTCTGAGCAGCGGTTCGTGAGCATTGGCCAGCCCCGGCAGCCGCCGGGGCCGGCTACACTGCGCCACGTTCCAATGCAGGCTCCGCCATGTCGCTGCAGATCCGCCGCGCCACCCTTGCCGATGTCGACGCCCTGTCGGCCATCGCGATTGCCACCTACAACGAAACCTGGGGCGACTCGTATCCGGCGCAGGAGCTGCAGGATTTCCTGCAGGCGCACTACAGCAGCGAACCGCAGCGCGCCGAACTGTCCGACCCGCGCAGCGCGATCTGGCTGCTGGTGGACGGCGACAACGTGGTCGGCTACCTGGCTGCTGGTGCCAACACCCTGCCGCATGCCGAGGCCCGCGAAGGCGACATCGAACTGAAGCGGTTCTACATCCTGGCCGCACACCAGAACGGCGGCCATGGTGCACGCCTGATGGACGCGTTCATGGCCTGGCTGGACCAACCGCACCGCCGCACCCTGTGGGTGGGCGTCTGGGAGGAGAACTTCGGCGCGCAGCGCTTCTACGCGCGTTATGGCTGCAGCAAGGTCGGCGAGTACGACTTCATCGTCGGGGATACGCGCGACCGCGAGTTCATCCTGCGGCGGACGTGATCACGCGCTCCATGTAGAGTCGAGCTTGCTCGACTATAGGCGGCAACATCCAGTCGAGCATGGCTCGACGCTACAAACTAGAAATCGAACAACTCAGACAGGAAGCTGTCTTTTTTCTTTTTCTTGTATCCGTGGCCCCGGTTGTCCTCGTAGCGCTGGCCCAAGTGGCGGGTATCACGATGCATCACCGGCGGCGGCGTGGTCGCCGGCTGCGCCTGCACAGGTGCCGGCGGCGGCAGCGCAGCGCCGGCGCGTTCGATGATCTTGTCCAGCTCGCCACGGTCCAGCCACACGCCACGGCAGCCGGGGCAGTAATCGATCTCGATGCCATGGCGCTCGGCCATCTGCAGGGTCTGGGTCTTGCACACGGGGCACAGCATGGGCATGGCTCCTGAAGGTCTGGCAACGACTCTACCTGCCCACCGATGACTGTGCGGCAACACATGACCGATGGCACACAGACTTCCGGCGCGTGCCAGCGTCCCGGCCGCCTTCCACACTGCACGCTGGTTCCGCAGGGAGTGCGTGCATGACCGTCCTGTCCCGCCTGCCCGACGCCGCGCGCCTGCTGCTGGTGCTGCTCGGCGTCGGCGTTGGCCTGAATCTGCGCGATGTCGCTGCGGCCGCAGGCGCGCCGATTCCCGCCTTGCCTATGCCCTACGGCGGCAGCCTGCTGGACAACGCACTGGCCGTCCTGCTGGCGCTGCTCCTGGCCGCACTGCTGCGCCCGCGTGGGGTGGGCCTGATGGCCAGCCTGGGGCTGCACGGGAACGGCTGGCGCGGCCCGTTTTGGGTGCTGCTGGCCAGCCTGCCCTGCTGGCTGGGCCTGGCGGTGCTGGGCACGCCCAACACCGCACTGACCGCACTCGATGCGACGATGCTCGCCGTGCTGTTCCCACTGGCCGAGGAAGTGCTGTTCCGTGGCCTCGGCTTCGTGCTGCTGGTGAAGCTCATGCGTGGCCCATGGTCCCTGCTTGCGCTGCCGCAGGCGCTGCTGTTCGGTTGGGTGCACTGGCTGGGCTTCGGCGGCTTCGACGGCGGCGGCACTGCCCTGTTCGTCGGCGCGGTCATCGCACTGGGCGGCTTCATCTTCGCTTGGCTTGACCATCTGGACGGCGACGCCCTGTGGTGCGGCCTGGTGCTGCATGTATCGATGAACATGGCGTGGAACGTGTTCAACCTCGACGACGCCGTCGCGCTGGGCTGGCAGGCCACCAGCCTGCGTATCGGCGCCGCGCTGCTGGCGGTGGCGGTGCTGGCCTGGCAGGTACGCCAGCGACGCCCGCGCCTGCTGTAACGCTCACTTAGCCTGCCGTGCACGCCGGGATCACCCCCGGCTTGCGCATACTTGCGCGCCTTTTCATTGCTGCTTTCCGGAGCTGTAGCGCCATGTTGCTGTCCAAGCGCCACGTTGAACCCCGCGTCCTGCTGATCGAGGACGCAGAGGAAACCCGCGAGCTGAGCCGTCTTGCGCTGGAAAGCCAGGCCTGCCACGTGGTGGGCGTGAGCTCTGCCGAAGCAGCATTGGGCCTGCTGGCCGCAGGTGAGCGTTTCGACCTGCTGTTCACCGACGTCAACCTGGGCCCGATCAGCGGCATTGAAGCTGCCAACCGGGTCCGCGGCCTGTATCCCCAGCTGCCGATCCTGGTGACTTCGGGCATGGACCAGCACCAGGTGCTGCCGCAGCTGCGCGACGGCATTCATTTCCTGCCCAAGCCCTACAACATGAGCGAGCTGCTCGACGCCATCCGCCTGTGCTTCCGGCACGCCGATGTGGGCGTACTGATCGGGCCGGACGCGCAGGCAGCGTGAGGCGTTGATCCACACATGGCGTGGATCTACCGGGTTCTTGCAGTAGATCGACGCCATGCGTGGATGGCGCCCACCTTCAACCGCTGCTGTACGGTCCGGTACCCGGGAACACCTTCAGCAGCGCGCGGGTGATCATGTCCGGATACACGGTGAAGTGGTCCTCGTCGTCGATCACCATGTTCTCCACCTTCAACGAATGCCCGCTGGCGCGCAGCTGCTCGGCGAACTCGGCGTTGTGGCGCAGCATGTCGTTGCGGGTGAAATAGCGCGGCTCCGGCTTCACCGTTTCGAAGCTGCCAATCGACAGGACCACCGTGGTCGGCTGCGTGGGCGCCTTGGCCTCGGCCTGCATGCGCGGCACCCGATGGTTGTCGAACCACAGCGACGGGCTTGACAGGATGTAGCTGTGGAACATGTCCGGGCGCGTGGTCAGCACGTAGGCGCCAAACAGGCCGCCATAGGAATGACCGGCATAGGCGCGCCGCGACGGATCGGTGCGGTAGCGTGCATCGATCAGCGGCAGTACGCGCTCGGCGAGGAAATCGCGGTAATGTGCCGCGCCGCCGTAGCTGACGTCGTCGCTGTAGTCACGCGGATCGGTGCGCATCGGATCGCTGGGCGTGTAATCGCGCGAGCGGCTCTGCTTGGACGTCAAGCCTTCCTGCGGCGGCAGCCCGACCAGGATGAAATCCTCGATGTTGACGCCCTTCTGCCCCACCATGTTGCGCACGCTGCGCACCAGCGGGAAGCTGTACAGCGCGTCGGTCACATACAGCACCGGGTAGCGTTTCTCCGGATGCGCAGCGTAGTCAGCCGGCAGCGCTACCCAGATCGGGTAATCGCGGCCCACCGGATCGTGCACGCGCAGCGCTTCGGTATCCGGCAGCACCACACCCGACACAGCGGCGGCCGGGCTCTCCTTCGCTTCACTCTGCGCTGCCGGCGGCGCCACCGACATCGCACAGCCACTCACGGCCAGGCAGGCCGCCACACTCCATCCACGCACACGCTGCATCCACACGCTCCCATTGCGGGCGGCGCACCGGATGGCGCCGCTGCCGCATCCTTGCATGGTGCGCAATCCACTGCCAGTGCGGTCAGGGCGAGGCCGGCGGCGCCGGGAACAGTGTGCGCATCGCCTGCAATGCGGCCGGATGATAGATCGTAGCGTGGGTTTCTTCCGGCAACGGCAGGTACTTCACCAGCGGCGACGGCGAAGCCTGCTGCAGCAACTCGGCCAGTCGTGCAGTGGATGCGGCCAGCTCCAGCTGCCCACTGCTGGCCAGGAATACGCGCGGCTGCGCACGCGTCACCGCCGGCAGCTGTTTGGCTGCGCCGGCCAGCATTGCGCCACGGTTCCACCACAGGCTGGGGTCCAGCGCGATGTAGCTGTTGAACAACGTTGGCTCCTGCAGCAGCGTCTCGACCACGAACAGGCCGGCCAGCGATTCACCGATCAGCGCGCGCTCGTCGGTGGTCGGGTAGCGATGGCGTACCTGCGGCATCAGTTCGTCGCGCAGGAAGCTGCGATAGGCCGCCGATCCACCAATGCGTGGCGCGATCTTCTGGTCCTGCGGATCGCTGCTCGGGCCGGTCATGTCACGACGGCGCTCGGTGTTCTCGATGCCGACCAGCAGGAACGGGCGCATGCTGCCGTTGCCGCTCAGCACCTGCACCAGCCCGGCCACATGCAGGAAGTCCTCGCCGATGCCGCCATCGGCCATGTACAGCACCGGCAGCGGCACCTTCGGATCCAGGCCCCACGGCTGCGGGCGGTAGACATTGATGCGGCGGGTTTCGCCCAGCGCCTTCGACTCGATGGTGAAGGTTTCGCCGATGACCAGCGGGGTGGCGGCCGCTGGTTGTGCGGACGAGGCCGGTTCGGCAGCCATCAACGGCGCGACGGAGACAGCGGACAACAACAGCGACAGCACGATGAGGCGCATGGGAAAACCCACCCTGGGAAAGATGCCGAGCATAGCGTCAGGCCGCAGGCATTGGCTGCTTCGGCGCGCTCAACATGCCTGCCAGATGCGTAGTTCCACGCCATGCTTGGATGGATCACTGTAGAGCCAAGCCCACGCTCGGCTAGGCCTTGGTGCAAACCGCAGCCGAGCATGGCTCGGCTCTACAACACCTCACCCAGGCGCGGACGTTAGCCCCATGGTCGTCGCAAATGCACCGATATTTGAGGACATGACTCGCGGGTCGTGCCACCACTACAGGCGATAATCACGCCAACTATCCACGTGATACATCACGGCATAGTCGCCGCCGCCAGCAGATTCCGACATTTTCCAACGCGATAGGCTGGGCGCAAGCATGAACACGTCGCGTGCTGTCGCTTGCTGCACCAGATGCGCCTGCGCCACCATCGTCGCGTGCCTGGTTTCCGCATTTCTCTTCGGAGAATCCTCATTGAAATCCAAGCGCGTGCGTAAACACCATGCAGCGCCACCGACAACGGGTGGCGGCGGGCCTGCAAGCCCGCAATGACATTCACGCTGTTGTTTGCGCTCACCCGCCGACACTGTCCTTGGACCGTGCCGGCGGGTGATCCGTCGGCCTTCATGGTGGGCGGTGCGTGGGGGCCTTCGGGCCCGCCGGTTACTGCGTGATGTCATTCCGGCTTGCAGCCACGCATCGCCCGCCACCCGCCCTGCGCGGTGGCATTCCCACCCCAGCGCCGAGGAAGCCGACATGACCCAGCGTCCGCCCTATGCTTCAGATACCGCCAGCACCCACGATGACGACGACAACCCTTCACCCGAACTGAGCACGTTTCTGGGCTGCCTCAAACGCATCCGCGCGGGCGAAGGCGCCGATGGCCTCCCCTGGCCTGAAGCCCGCATTTCCGCAGGGCGCGGGGTTGCCCTGTCGCGGGTGGAACGGGCCGCCATCGGCATGCTGACCGTGGCGGAAATGCTGCACGCCGCCGACCGCTGCCGGGCAATGGCCACGCCGGACCGGCATCTGGATGCCAGCGTGGTTGAAGGGCTGTTCTTTGCCGTCCGCGGGCTGGCGGAACTGGTGTGCCGGGATGTGCGGCCGGAGTAGATGCCGCGGTGCCACGAACTGGACCATACTGGGGCCGGACCGACCCCGAGTCCCATCGAAGCCTGCAAGGAGGTTTGCATGTTGAATCTCGTGATCGTTGCCGCACTGGCTGCTGGCCCCGTTGCATCCGTACCGTACGCCGATTGCCTGCTCAGCAACATTCAGCCTGGCCTGTCCGATCGCGCTGTGCAACTTGTGCAGCAGGCCTGCGCCGCGAAGCATCCCGACAGTTTCCTTGCCTCACTGGAACTGGAGCGCACCTACAGCGTCCAACGACAGGCGCGGTTCGGTGCGGATCGTGCCGCGGCCGAGCGGGCCGCCAATGCAGCGGCCTCTGCCGCACAGGCAGCGGCGGAGCGCGAGACGGCGCGAGCGCAGGGTGCCAAGACCAAGTAGGGGTTGGCACAAGCAACAAAAAAGGCACCGCTTGGCGGTGCCTTTTTGAATGACCTGGATCATTGATGCAATTGGTGGGCCGTGAAGGATTCGAACCTTCGACCAAAAGATTAAAAGTCTTCTGCTCTACCGACTGAGCTAACGGCCCGGTGCATTGCCCCGGCCTTTCGGCGGGGTGGGCATTCTACCCTATTTTGGCCGGTCGCGTGGAACCCCGGTGTGTCGGGGTTGCCGGCCAGCGGCCGGCACTACCAGCGGGATTAAACCTTTGGCGCCACTGGCGCATCCCATCTGGGGTCCTTTCTGGAGCCATGGATGCGTCTGATCGTCAGCCTGCTTGCCGCCCTGCTGCCCTACACAGCATTGGCTTCGCCGCCCCAGGTCGTCACCGACGACATCGCCCGCTTCTGGGCCACCTATGACGCGGTGCGCGCCGAACCCGATGCCGAGCGCCGGGTGGCGCTGGTCCAGCAGCGCTACATCGATCCGGGCAGCCCGGGACTGCATGCGCTGATGCAGGTGCGCAACTACACCGCCCGCGAATACGCCGAGGCCATGAACGCGTGGCCGCGCTTCTGGACATCGGTGCGGCCGCTCACCGCCAACGCACAGCAGGCCAGTGCCACGCTGGAGCGCGATCTTGTCGCCTTCCGTGCGCTCTACCCTGCCCTGCGCCCGGCCACCATCACCTATGCGGTGGGCGTGCTGCGCACCGGTGGCACCACGCTGGATGACAAGGTACTGATCGGCGCGGAGATGGCGCTGGGCGATGAGCGCGTGGACGTGAGCGAGCTGCCGGCGAAGATGCGCGACCGCCTGCGGATCTTCTACGACAGCCGGCCGGGCGCGAACAACGCGCAGAACAACCTGCATGAGTACGTGCACACCCAGCAGCGCGAGACCACCGGCAGTCTTGCCCAGTACGTGGTGCGCGAGGGTGTGGCCGAGTACGTGGCCGAGCGGCTGAGCGGGCGTCGGCCGGCGTTGCCGCTGTATGCCTACGGGCCCGCGCACGAAGCGGAGATCCGCACGCGGTTCATTGCCGAGATGAGCGGGGACAACCTCGACAACTGGCTCTACAACAGCGCCCGCAATCCGTTCGGGGTGAGTGATCTGGGGTACTACGCCGGGTATCGCATAGCGCAGGAGTACATGCGGCGGCAGGCCGATGAGAAGGCGGGGATCGCGCGGATGATCGAGCTGGATTACGCCGATCCGGAGGCGGTGCGGGCCTTCATCGAGGCATCGGGGTGGTTGCCTGATGAGGCTGCCGGCCAGCGGCCGGCACTACCAGACTGCAGCCGCCGGTAGCGGCGGAACAGGGAGTGCGAACCAACGATTCGCACCCACCACGGGGGGACATCGCCCCCATTACCTCAAGCGTACAGCGTGGGGTCGGGCACGCCGGCCTCGGCAAAGCCCTGCGCGCGCAGGCGGCAGGCATCGCAATGACCGCAGGCGGCGCCGTTGGCGTCGGCGTTGTAGCAGGACACCGTCAGGCCGAAGTCCACGCCCAGGCGCACGCCTTCGCTGACGATCTGGCCCTTGCTGAGGAACTGCAGCGGCGCGTGCCCCTTGATGCCCGCGCCCTCCACACCCGACTTGGTGGCGAGGTTGGCCAGCGCCTGGAACGCGGCCACGAACTCGGGGCGGCAGTCCGGGTAGCCGGAGTAGTCGACGGCGTTGACGCCGCAGAAGATGTCGTTGGCGCCGAGCACTTCGGCCCAGCCCAGGGCCAGCGACAGCATGATGGTATTGCGCGCCGGCACGTAGGTGACCGGAATGCCGGCACCGCCCGCCTCCGGTACGTCGATGTCATCGGTCAGCGCCGAGCCGCCGATGCTGCGCAGGTCGACGTCGACCACCTTGTGCGCGACCACGCCCTGGGCCTTGGCGACGCGCGCCGCTGCATCCAGTTCGGAGGTATGGCGCTGGCCATAGCGCACGCTCAAGGCATGCACGGCGAAGCCCTGTTCCTGGGCCATGGCGATGACGGCGGCTGAATCCATGCCGCCGGAGAGAAGCACGACTGCCTTCTTCATGGGAAAAACATCCGGTTGGGAGGGGAAAGCCAGCACGCTGTCCCGCGCCGGAGGTACATCAGGGAACGCCATGCCGGCTCATCGGCCCGGCTCGTCGTTCCACAGGATTTTATGCAACTGCATCTGGAAGCGCACCGGCAACCGGTCTTCAACGATCCAGTCGGCCAGCTGCCGCGCGCTGATCTCGCTCTTGCTCGGCGAGAAGAACACCGTGCAGCGCTTCACCAGGCCGTGCTCGGCGACCATGGCCTTGGCCCAGTCGTAGTCCTCGCGGTTGCAGATGACAAACTTGATCTGGTCGCGGACGGTCAGCAGCGGCAGGTTTTCCAGGCGATTGCGGACGGCTTCGGCCGAGCCCGGCGTCTTGATGTCGACCACGCGCGACACGCGCGGGTCCACTGCACTGACATCCAGCGCGCCGGAGGTTTCCAGCGAGACATCCATGCCCGCATCGCACAGCTTCTGCAGCAGCACCAGGCAGCGCTTCTGCGCCAGCGGCTCGCCGCCGGTCACGCAGACGTGGCGGACGCCCTGGGCCAGCACCTCGGCCACGATGTCGTCGATGTCCCACCAGGTGCCGCCGTGGAAGGCATAGGCGGTGTCGCAGTACTGGCAGCGCAGCGGGCAGCCGGTCAGGCGCACGAACACGGTCGGCCAGCCGGCGGTATCGGCCTCGCCTTGCAGCGAGGTGAAGATCTCGGTGATCTTCAGGCGCGGCAGCGGCGACTGCACGATGTCGCTGGGGGTGGCGACGGCGTTTGACGGGGTAACGGCGGTCATGGCGGGTACTTCTTGGTGGGACACGTGGCGGGTGGGCTACCGTGGCCGGTAACGAAAGCAGCCGAGCATGGCTCGGCTCTACAACAGCAACCGGACGGCTTTGCTGGTCCGGAAACGAAAGCAGCCGAGCGTGGGCTCGGCTCTACAGGGCACCTATTGTACGCCCGCCCAGCGGATCAGCGGATCAGCGGATCTGCCTGCCCAGGCGGATGGACTGCAGACGGTCCTGCGCGGTGCGCGCGGCGTCCGAGCCGGGGTACTGCGCCACGACGGTCTCCAGCGTCTGCTGGGCCTGGTCGACCTTTCCCTCGCCGTACTGCGAGAGGCCGATCTTGAGCAGGCCGCCCGCGGCCTTGTCGTGGGTCGGATAGCGCGAGAGCAGCTCTCGGAACTGGGTCTCGGCCATCGGGAAATTGCGGGTGGCGTAGTAGCTCTCGCCCAGCCAGTACAGCGCGTTCGGCGCGTACACGCCGTTCGGGTACAACTCCAGGAAGCTCAGGAACAGCTGCGCCGAATCGTCGTACCTGCCGGCCTTCAACGCATCGAAGGCAACGTTGTAGGAGGTGCGCTCATCGCCGGTGGCGGCAAGGCTGCCAGCATCACCATGGACCGAAGGCGGCCGCTCGGAAGTGGCCGCCGCTGCGGGTTTTGCCGGGGCCGGTGCGGCCTTCGGCGCGCTCGCCGGAACGGGCGGCAGGGCCGGGGCGGCGTTGCCCCCTTCCAACCGGTTCAGGCGGCTGTCCAGATCCAGGTACTGATCCTGGGCGGACTGCTTGAGCTGGGCGTTGTCATGCTGCAACTGCTCGATCGAGGCCTGCAGGCTGGTGACCTGCTGCCGCAGCTGATTGATCTGGTTCAACAGGTCCTGGTTGGCACTGTTGTTGTACATCTGCTGCTCGAGCGCGCCGACACGGTCAGCCAGGCTCTGTCGCTGTGCGTGCGCCGGTGCGGCAGCCACAAGGGCTGCCGCAACGACCAGCATCAGTTTGATGCCAATGCGCATGGATTACTGCGCGGTGTAGACGATTTCGACGCGACGGTTCTGCGACCAGCACGACTCGTTCGACTCGGTGCAGACCGGACGCTCTTCACCGTAGGACACGACGGTCAGCTGCGAAGCCGAACCACCGTTGGCCTGCAGGGCCGAGCTGACGCCGTTGCCACGACGCTCACCCAGGGCCTGGTTGTACGCGCGCGAACCGCGCTCGTCGGTGTGGCCCTGCAGGGTGATGCGCGAGGACGGACGGTCACGCAGGTACTTGGCGTGGCACGCCATGATGGCCTGGAATTCCGGCTTCACGTCTTCCTTGTCCAGGTCGAAGTAGACAACGCGCTGGCGCAGGCAGGCGTCGGTGTCCAGGTCGCCCGGGCCGTACAGGCCGGAGGTCGACGGACCGGTCGGGGTGGTGGTCGAGGTGCCGGTGTCGACCGGGGCTGCCGGCTCTTCCTTCACCTTCTTCGAGCAACCGGCCAGGACGGCCACAGACAGCAGGGAAACAAGCAGAACGCGGGTGGACTTGTTCATGGCGATACCTTTGTGGCTCCTAAGCCGATGAGGGGTTCAAGACAACGAAAATATTAACACTCTTTTAGCGCTGGGTACGGTATGGGGACCATGCCGGTTCGCGCACATCACCGTCGGCCAGGACCAGGCGCTGGCGAACCCGCGCATCGGCCGAAACGGCATACAACACACCACGGCCACCTTCGCGGGCGGCGTACAGCACCATGCTTGCGTTGGGCGCAAAGCTCGGAGATTCATCCAGCGAACCCGGGGACAGCGTGCTCCAGCGGGGCGACCCCAGCGAGCTGTCCATCATCGCGATCTTGTAGCTGTTGCCCGAGCCCTGGGCGACGGCGATCTTCTTGCCATCGTAGGACACCGAGGGCTTGGCATTGTAGTTGCCCTGGAAGGTGACGCGCTCGGCGCTGCCGCCACCGGCACCGACCTTGTAGACCTGCGGACGGCCGCCGCGATCGGAGGTGAAGTACACCGCGCTGCCGTCCGGTGCCCAGGTCGGCTCGGTATCAATGGCGAAGTGGTTGGTCAGCTGGGTCAGCTGCTTGCTGCCCAGGTCCATCACGTAGATTTCCGGGTTACCGGAGCGCGACAGGGTCAGGGCCAGCTTGCGGCCATCCGGCGAGAACGCCGGGGCGCTGTTGATGCCGCGGAAGCTGGTGACCAGCTCGCGCGCTCCAGTGCCGATGTTCTGGATGTAGATGGCCGAATTGCCACGCTCGAAGCTGACGTAGGCCAGCTTGCTGCCATCCGGACTCCACGACGGCGACAGCAGCGGCTCGGCCGAGCGCACGATGGTCTGCGGGTTGAAGCCATCGGAATCGGCCACCATCAGCGCGTAGCGCATGGCGTCGCCCTTGCCACTGGCGGTCACGTAGGCGATGCGGGTCCAGAAGGCGCCGCGCACACCGGTGATCTTTTCGTAGATGGCGTCGGCCATCTGGTGGGCAACGTCGCGCATGGCGTTGCCACGGGCGGTCATCGCCAGGCCCAGCAGGCGCTCGCCCTTGGGCACGTCGAACAGTTCGTACTCGACGCGGTAGGCACCCGCACCGGCATCAAGCACGCGGCCGACCACGATGTAGTTCTGCTTCAGCGCGCGCCAGGTCGCGAACTGAATATCCCCCCCCCGCACGGGCTTCTCGACGATCTGCGCTTCCGGCAGCGTGCGGAACTGGCCCGAACGCTCCAGATCGGCACGGACCACGCCGGCGACGTCGGTCTGCGGAGCGGCCGACGAACCCTGATAGGGCATCGGCACGATGGTGATCGGCAGCGCGGAGGCATTGCCGCCGATGATGTCGATATCCAGCCCCTTCTGCTGCGCGACGGCAGCAAAGGGCAGCAACAGGGCCGCAAACACGGCAAGCCAGCGAGGCATCTTTTTCATGGAGCGCTCAATAAGGGGAAACCGGAACGAGGGATAACAAAGCGGGAGTGAACCGCTTCGCAATCATGAACCAAGGGTACGTGAATTCCGGGTCAGTTCCAGCCCGTCTTCTCACGCACCGTTAACGTCGTGGCTAACATCGCACCGTCTGCCCTGGTCACGCCGCCCCGGAGGACGGTGTTCGACAGCAGCCCACAGCCTGCCCGGTCGAAACCGAGCACACCAGAGGCAAGCGCGACAACGGTGGGCGCGGTTGGCCCGAGAGCCTCCCTGGCCGGCTGCCTCAGCGATCCTGGGCAGTAAAAGTGAAGTTGAGCGTGCGTGCGAACACCGACTCGAAGCCACGGTACGGCAGGGGCTGCGCGTTGAGCACGGCGGCCTCGATCGAACGCTTGCCGGCCTCGTCGTACGGGCAGTTCGGGCTGACCTTGGCCTGCATCACCGTGCCACCCGGAATCTGGGTGATGGTGATCTGGCAGCGCTGGCCCAGCGGCACCGTGTCCGGCCGCACCCACTGCGACAGCACCTTGGCCTGGATCGCCGCGGCGTACTTGGCCGAAAGATCATCGCTGTTGCCACCACCACCGGCAGCCGGCTGGGACGCTCCGCTGGAACCGGCTGCGGCACTGCCGGCGGCATTGCGCGCAGCAGCCACCTGGCGCAGCTTCTGCTCGGCCAGCTTGGCTTCCTTCTCGGCCTGCTCACGACGGGCACGGATCTCGGCGATCTTCTTCTGCTTCTCGGCCTCGGCCTTGTCCGCGGCCTGACGCGCCTGATCGGCCAGCTTCTTCTTCGCGTCTTCTTCCTGCTGCTTGGCCAGGCGCAGCTTCTGCTCGGCCTCTTCCTGGCGCTTGCGTTCGGTCAGGTCGATCTGCTCCTGGCGGCGCTTGGCTTCCTGCTCCTGCCTGGCCTTCTCCTGCGAGATGGCCAGCGCACTTACCGCTTCCTGGTCCTTGGTATCCGGCTGCGCGACGCGCTCCTGCGCCTGTTGCTGCTGCGGCGTGGGGGCGTCCTGTGGGCGCGGCTCGGGAATCGGCTGCGGCGGCGGAACGGTGTCTTCCGGCACCGGGATCGGCTCGGCCACCGGCGGCGGCAGGTCCTCCAGCTTTTCGGACTGGCGCAGGGCCTGGCGGGCGGCGGACGCCTCGGACGCGGACAGCGCCAGGCTGGCCTCCACCGACGGATCACCGGCGGCGGCGTCGGTGTTGCGCTCGGGCGACCAGAACCAGGCCACGATGAAGACCAGCGCGACCAGCAGGTGCACCAGCAACGCCAGCGCCAAGGGCAGGCCCCAGCCGGGTTCGCGCTGCTGTGGAGGTGGCAGGGCGTCAGCGTGCATCGGTGGCCAGGCCTACCTTGTCTACCTTGGCGCGCTTGATCACATCCATCGCGGCGATGACCTTTTCATAGGCCACGGCGCGGTCGGCGGCGACGATCACGCGCACGCCCTTGTCCTGGGCGGCGATGCCTGCCAGGCGGCCTTCCAGTTCCTCGGCCGACACGGCGGTCGGTTCCTTGGCATCGGGCAGCTTCAGGCTGAGCTGGCCGTCCTGGCGCACCGAGACGATCACCGGGTCCTGCTTGCTTTCCAGCGCCTTGGCGTTGGATTGCGGCAGGTCGACGTCGAAGCTCAGGGTGAGCAGCGGCGCGGTGACCATGAAGATGATCAGCAGCACCAGCATGACGTCGATGTAGGGAACGACGTTGATTTCCGATTTCAGCTTGCGGCGCTTGCGGCGACCGATGGCAGCGGACATGGCTTGGACTCCCGGGTCAGGCGCTTACTCGTCGCCAGCGCTCTGGCGCTGCAGGATGGAGCTGAACTCTTCGGCAAAGGTCTCGAACCGCACCGACATGCGCTCCACGCGGGTGGTGAAGCGGTTGTAGGCCCACACCGCCGGGATCGCCACGAACAGGCCGATGGCGGTGGCGAACAGGGCTTCGGAGATGCCTGGCGCGACGGCGGCGATACCGGCCTGCGCACCGCTGCTGATCATGTCGTGCATGGTCACCATGATGCCGAACACGGTACCGACCAGGCCCACGTACGGGGCAGTCGAACCGATGTTGGCCAGCAGTTCCAGGTTGCGCTCAAGCTGGTCCACTTCGCGGGTGTAGGTGGTGCGCATGGCGCGCTGCGCGCCTTCCAGCTGCGCACGGCCATCCAGGCGGCGCTTGTCGCGCAGGCGGGTGTACTCACGGAAACCGGCTTCGAAGATGGCTTCCAGGCCGGTCACGCTGCGGCTGCGGTCGGTGGCGGCGCTGTACAGCTTGCCCAGGTCGGCGCCGGACCAGAAGCGGTTCTCGAACTCGTCGGCTTCGCGGGTGGCCTGCTTGAACACGCGGGCCTTGCGGAAAATGATCACCCAGCTGACGAACGAGCCGACCAGCAGCAGCAGCACGATGATCTTCACCGGCAGGCTGGCCTTGGCCATCAGTTCGAGGTAGTTGATGCCGCCGCCGGTGGTGGCCTGGGCAAGGGTCTGTGTCGCGGCGTTGCTGACGTCGGCCGGCAGTGCCTCGGTGACCGTGGCCTGCAGGGCCAGGAGCGTTGCGATCATCCGTTGTTCCTCAGTGTTCGGATTCGGGGTGGAGGTGGGGTTGCAGCATGGCAAGGACGGCCTCGTCCATGCCACGCGGGCGGAAACTGGCCGCTTCCAGTGCGGCGATGCGGACCTGGGCCGACAGCAGCAGCTCGCCGTCGCGCAGGATCTGCTGGTCGAAGACCATGCTGGCCTTCTTCAGCTGGACCAGGCGGGCGCTCACCTGCAGGGTGTCATCCAGCCGTGCCGGCCTGATGAAATCCATCTGCATCGAACGCACTGCGAAGACCATCCCGTGCTCGGCGCGCATGCGCTCCTGGCCGTAGCCGAGCGCACGCATCCATTCGGTCCGGGCCCGTTCCATGAAGGCCACGTAGCGGGCGTGGTAGACCACGCCGCCTGCGTCGGTATCTTCCCAGTAAATGCGTGTCGGCCAACTGAATAGTGGCTCAACCGACATCGGGAACCTCCGCGAACAGGTCCTGCGGCGGGTTCTTCGGCTTCAGGCCCATGTGCCGGTAGGCCTTGTGGGTGGCCATGCGGCCGCGCGCGGTGCGCACCAGGAAGCCCTGCTGGATCAGGTACGGCTCGACCACGTCTTCCAGCGTGCCGCGCTCCTCGGACAGCGCCGCGGCCAGCGACTCGATCCCGACCGGGCCGCCATCGAAGTAGTCGACCAGGGTCTTGAGCAGGCGCCGGTCGAGCTCGTCGAAGCCTTCCGGATCAACCTTGAGCATCTTCATCGCGGCCTGCGCCACGGCCTCGTCGATGTGGCCGCCCGCCTTCACCTGCGCATAGTCGCGCACGCGGCGCAGCAGGCGGTTGGCGATACGCGGGGTGCCGCGCGCGCGGCGCGCGATCTCGCCGGCGCCATCGGCGGTGCAGTCGATGCCGAGGATGGTGGCCGAGCGGCGCACGATCCGGGTCAGCTCTTCGACGCTGTAGAACTCCAGCCGCTGGACGATGCCGAAGCGGTCGCGCAGCGGCGCGGTCAGCAGGCCGGCGCGGGTGGTGGCACCGATCAGGGTGAACGGCGGCAGGTCGATCTTGATCGAACGGGCCGCGGGGCCCTCACCGATCATGATGTCGATCTGGAAGTCTTCCATCGCCGGGTACAGCACTTCCTCGACCACCGGCGACAGGCGGTGGATCTCGTCCACGAACAGCACGTCGTGCGGCTGCAGGTTGGTCAGCAGTGCGGCGAGGTCGCCGGCCTTCTCGATCACCGGGCCGGAGGTCACCCGCAGGGCCACGCCCAGTTCGTTGGCGATGACGTGGCTGAGCGTGGTCTTGCCCAGGCCGGGCGGCCCGAAGATCAGCACGTGGTCGAGCGCGTCGCCACGCCCCTTGGCCGCTTCGATGTAGATCTCCATCTGCTCGCGCACCGGGGCCTGGCCGAGATAGTCGGCCAGGCGCTTGGGGCGGATGCTGGCGTCGGCGGCGTCATCCTCGCGGGTGGCGCCGGCGCCGATGATGCGGTCGTCGGTCATGCCGTGATTATGCGGTAAATAGTTGCATTCCGGGGCCGGAAGCACGGTAGTGCCGGCCGCTGGCCGGCAACCCATGAACACCGGTGGTGCGGCGGATGCCGGCCAGCGGCCGGCACTACCAGACCTCAGATCTCGACCTGGGCCCCGAGTTCGACCAAACGGTTGCCGGGAATGCGGAAGAAGCCCGTGGCCGGCGCGGCGTTCCGGTGCATCAGCGCGAACAGCTTGTCGCGCCAGATCGGCATGCCGCGGTTGGCGGTGGCCACGATGGTTTCGCGGCTGGCGAAGAAGGTGGTGTCCATCGGGTCGAAGTAGATGCCACCGTGGTCGCACGAGCGCATCAGCGCCAGTGGCACGTCCGGGGTCTCCATGAAGCCGAAGCGCACGTAGACGCGGTAGAACTCGTCGCCCACCGATTCGATCTTCAGCCGCTGCCCTTCCATCGCATACGGGATCGGCAGGGTCTCCACGTGCAGGAACACGTTGCGCTCGTGCAGCACCTTGTTGTGCTTGAGGTTGTGCATCAGCGCATGCGGGGCCACGGTCGGGTCGGCGGTGAGGAACACTGCAGTGCCCGGCACGCGCACCGGCGGTGCCAGCATCAGCCCAGGCAGGAAGGTATCGAGGCGGATGCCGTCCTTGCGGATCTCATCGCGCAGCAGCTCGCGGCCACGGCGCCAGGTCCGCATCATGGTGAACAGGAAGATGCCCAGCACCACCGGGAACCAGGCGCCCTGCAGCAGCTTGGCACCGTTGGCGATGACGAAGCCGAGGTCGATGATGAAGAACACCACGCACAGCGGCAGCAGCCAGGCGCGCGCCTTCGGCCACAGCGACCGGGCCACCAGGGCCAGCAGCAGGGTGTCGATCAGCATGGTGGCCGACACCGAGATGCCGTAGGCCACCGCCAGGTTGGACGAGCTGCGGAAGGCCAGCACCAGGCCGATCACCATCACCGCGATGCCCCAGTTGATGCCTGGGATGTAGATCTGGCCGATGGTGTCGTGCGAGGTGTGCTTGATGCGCATGCGCGGGATGTAACCCAGCTGCATCGCCTGGCGCGAGACCGAGAACGCACCGGTGATGACCGACTGCGAGGCAATCACCGCCGCCATGGTGGCCAGGATGATCATCGGGTACAGCGCCCACGGCGGCACCGCCTCGAAGAACGGGTTTTTCAGCGCCTCGGGGTGGTTGAGCACCAGTGCACCCTGCCCCAGGTAGTTCAGCACCAGGCACGGCAGCACGAAGAAGTACCAGGCGTGCCGGATCGGCCTGGCCCCGAAGTGGCCCATGTCGGCGTAAAGCGCCTCGCCACCGGTCACCGCCAGCACCACTGCGCCGAGGATGAAGATCCCATGCCAGCTGTGCTCCATGAAGAAGCGGATCGCCCACCACGGGTTGAATGCCTTGAGCACTTCCGGCGCATCGACGATGTTGTAGATGCCGATCGCCGCCAGCGAGATGAACCAGACCGAGGTGATGGGGCCGAAGGCCTTGCCGATCTTCTCGGTACCGAAGCGCTGCGCCGCAAACACCATCAACAGCACCACCACCGTGATCGGCACGATGAAGGCATGCAGGCCCGGCGCGGCCACCTCCAGGCCCTCCACCGCACCCAGCACCGATATCGCCGGGGTGATCACGCCGTCGCCGAAGAACAGCGAGGCACCGAAAATGCCGAGGATGCCGACCACGTAGGCCGAGCGCGAGCCGTTGCGCAGCGTGCGCTGGGTCAACGCCATCAGCGCCATGATGCCGCCCTCGCCGTCGTTGTCGGCGCGCATGATGATGGTCACGTACTTCAGCGTGACCACGATGTTCAGCGCCCAGAACGCCAGCGACAGCACACCCAGCACGGTGTCGTGGTCGCTGTTGAGCCCGTAGTGTGGCGAGAACGCCTCCTTCAGCGTGTACAGCGGGCTGGTACCGATATCGCCGAACACCACGCCGATCGCACCGATGATCAGCGCCATGCCTCCTGCTGGAGGGGCGTGACCGTGGCTGCCGGGGGCAGCTGCGTGCGGGGTTTGACTGCTGGACATGGGACTCCTGGCGACGCTCAGGCGGTTCGTTGAAGGAAAGGGACGCGGCTCAGCGCAGCGCCGACTGCAGCGCCTTGCGGATCACGGTGGCCACTTCGTCGCCTTCATTGAAGGCGTCGCGGGCCATGCGTGCCGCTTCGGCCGGCTTGTAGCCCAACTGCTGCAGGGCCACGGTGGCATCGGACAGCGGGTCGGCCGGGGCCGGGCCGCTGCCGGTGGGCAGCGCGCCGCCGGCACCGAACTGGGCGGCACGGTCACGCAGTTCCAGCACCATGCGCTCGGCAGTCTTCTTGCCGATGCCGGGAATGCGGGTCAGCGCGGTGATGTCACCGGCCTGGACCATGCGCGCGAACTCCTCGACGGAAACGCCGGACAGCACCGCCAGCGCGATCTTCGCGCCAATGCCACTGACCTTCTGCACGTCGCGGAACAGGCGCCGCTCCCCCTCGCGCAGGAAGCCGTACAGCGAAACGCTGTCTTCCTTCTGCGCGTAGTGGGTGTACAGCGTGACCTCGCGGCCGAGCTCGGGCAGGTCGTAGAAGGTGCTCATCGGCGCCTCCAGTTCGTAGCCCACCCCGTTCACGTCCACCACCAGCCACGGCGGCGCCTTGTAGGCGACGATGCCGCGCAGTCGACCGATCATTGCGTGCAGCTCCTCATTTGCGGCCCCACGCCTGGCGGGCACTGAGCCCCAGGCGGTTGGCCGTTGCCCGTACGTGGGCATGGGTGATCGCCACCGCCAACGCGTCGGCCGCGTCGGCCTGCAGCTTGGTTTTCAGGTTGAGCATGAGCCCGACCATGTGTTGAACCTGTTGCTTTTCGGCGCCACCACGGCCAACCACGGCGAGCTTGATCTCGCTGGCGGCGTATTCGTGCACCGGCAGGTCGCGCAGCACCACGGCCGAGATCGCCGCGCCCCGGGCCTGGCCCAGCTTCAGCGCCGAATCGGGATTACGGGCCATGAACACCTTTTCAATGGCCACTTCCTGCGGCTGGTACTCGCGGCACAGGTCGGCCAGGCCCAGCACCAGCAGCTTCATGCGCTGCGGGAAGTCGTCGGCGCCCAGCAGCACCAGTGGCTGGTGGTGCACGTAGGTGACGCGGCCGGCGGCATCGACATCGATGATGCCGACCCCGGTCCGCTGCGAACCGGGGTCGATGCCGAGGATGCGGGTCATGCTGCACTCCTGGCGGGGCGGAACGGGATGCGCTGGCAGGCGTAGGGGCTCATGACTGTCCGCGGTGACCGTTCAACGGCCCGCGCCCAGGCCGTCGAAGACGGCTCAGGCGTAGGCGTCGGCGCCGAGTTCGGCGTTGGAATACACGTCCTGCACGTCGTCCAGGTCTTCGAGCATGTCCAACAGCTTCTTGACCTGCAGGGCGACGTCGCCTTCAACCTTGATGTCGTTGTCCGCGCGGAAGGTGATCTCGGCGTGGTCGGCGACATGGCCGGCGGCGGCCATCGCATCCTTCACCGCGTTGAACGCGTCAGGGCTGGTGACCACATCGATCGAGCCGTCATCGGGGTAGACCACGATGTCATCGGCACCGGCCTCAATGGCCGCTTCGGTGATGGCTTCCTCGTCGGCCCCTGCGGCGAAGCTGAGCACGCCCAGGCGCTTGAACATGAAGGCCACCGAGCCCTCGGTGCCCATGTTGCCACCGCACTTGCTGAACGCATGGCGGACGTCGGCCACAGTGCGCACGCGATTGTCGGTCAGGCAGTCGACGATCACGGCCACGCCACCCGGGGCGTAGCCCTCGTAGCGGACTTCCTCGTAGTCGACGCCTTCCAGCTCACCGGTCGCCTTCTTGATGGCACGCTCGATCACGTCCTTGGACATGTTCACGGCCAGGCCCTTGTCCACGGCCACGCGCAGGCGCGGATTGTTGTTGGGGTCGCCTCCACCGCCGCGCGCGGCAACGCCGATCTCGCGGATGATCTTGGTGAAAATCTTGCCGCGCTTCGCGTCGGACGCGTTCTTGCGGGCTTCGATGGAGGGGCCTCTACCCATGGGTGCTACCGTCTGGCTGCTTCAGGATCAAGGCGCGGATTCTACCTGATCGGGCGCTGCAACCGTGTCTAGGCCCGTATTGTTGTAGAGCCGAGCCCATGCTCGGCTCAATGGGCCCGACGGAATGCAGCCGAGCATGGGCTCGGCTCTACAGGGCGGCCTGCCTCCCCGGCCCCTATGCTGCCGCCGCGTCGCGGCTGTGGTCGAACTTGCCATGGCGCAGGAAATGCGCGGTCTGCCGCGCGGCGTCGGGCGACACCACCAGGCCGCTGTGGCTGGTGCGGACCACGCAATGGTCGGCCAGGCCCGGCAGCCGGGTCTCGGCCAGTGCCACGGTGCCATCGGAGGCATCGTCGATGGCACCCAGCAGGCTGCCCAGCCCGTGCGGCACCGAGCCGGCAATCAGGCCAACCTCGGCCCTGCCCTGCCAGTCCGGCAGGCCATCGAGCAGCAGCTCGCTGCTGCGTCCCAGCGCCAGGCCCCAGCCGTGCTCGGACAACGAGCGTGCGGTGCCACTGCCGCGCAGCGGTGAACCCAGGCAGACCACCCGCTGCACCGGCAGCTGCGGATTGCGCCGCAGCGCTTCCAGCGCCAGCAACCCGCCCAGGCTGTGGCCGACCAGCGACAACGGCCCGGCGTCGGCCAACCGTTCCAGCAGCTGGGGCACCGCCACGTCGGGACCACCGAACACCGAGGAGTAACCGAACGCATGCACCTGGAAACCACGCGCGCGCAGGCGCCAGGCCAGCGGCCCGACCCAGGCGCGGGCATTCCAGATGCCATGCAGCAGCAATACGGGGGGAGTCATGCAAACAGCCTGGCGGTCAGCGGGGCAGGAACGTGAGGTGATTGAACACGCGCGCGCAGCAAGCGGCGGTGAACGTCAGGCCGCGCGCGGTGCGCGGCGCAGGATGAATTCAAGATCGTTGGTATCGCCGACCGGGAACAGGTACTCGCCGGCCTTCTCGAAACCATAGCGGGCGTAGAAGCGTTGCGCGCCGAAGTTCTCCGACCACACGCCCAGCCACAGCGTGCGCGGGCCTTCGCGCTCCAGCCAGGCCAGCGCGGTTTCCAGCAGGCGGCTACCCCAGCCGCAGCTCTGCTGCGTCTTGATCAGGTACAGGCGCTTGAGTTCGCCGTCACCGGGTTTCACATCCGGATGCGGCAGGCCACAGGGGCCGGCGGCGGCATGGCCGACCGCCTCCCCATCCAGTTCCAGCAGCCACACCGCGTAATCGGGATGGGCCAGGATCACGCGCTGGCGCTCGAGCGTGTAGGCCTCCTCCAGGAAGGCCTGCAGGTCCTGCGGCGGGTACAGATGGCCGAAGGTTTCGGTGAACGTGCGGGCGGCCAGCGCCGACAGGGTCGGCGCATCGTCCACAGTGGCGCGGCGGATCGAATACATGCAGGAAGTTGACGCCAGGGCGAAGCGGGGGTCAAGCCTTTTCAGGCGACTCCGCTTCTTCTTCCTCGTCCTCTTCCTCTTCCTCGTACTCTTCTTCGTCCTCGTCGTCTTCTTCCTCGCCTTCCTCGTCCTCGTCGTACTCTTCCTCTTCGTCGTCCTCGTAATCCTCGACGCCGAAGTCTTCACCGTCCCAACGGCCTTCGCCGTCGGCGACGAAGGTCAGGGCCATTGCCGCCGGGTTGGTACCGACGCGGACCAGCCAACCACCGAACACACGTGCACGCTCGGTGACCAGGTTGGCCTCGGAGCCTTCATTGCCCAGCTTTTCCCACTCCAGCGAAAACGCAAACTCGGTCATTGCCTGGATCTCCTGATCAGTTGGTCTTGGGGCGAACCTGGATGTGCACTTCGGCCAGCTGCGCGTCGACGATAGGCGACGGCGCGTCGGTCATCAGATCCTGTGCACCGGTGGTCTTGGGGAACGGGATGACGTCGCGGATCGATTCGGTGCCGGCCATCAGCGCGGCGATGCGATCGATGCCAAAGGCGATGCCACCGTGCGGTGGCGCGCCGTAGTTCAGCGCGTCGAGCAGGAAGCCGAACTTGGCGCGGGCTTCTTCGGCACCGATGCCGAGCAGCTCGAACACTGCGCTCTGCATGTCCGGACGGTGGATACGGATCGAACCGCCGCCGATTTCATTGCCGTTGAGCACCATGTCGTAACCGCGCGAGACGGCGGTACGGGCGTTGGCGCGCAGATCGGCGATGTCATCCACGGCCGGTGCGGTGAAGGGGTGATGCAGCGCGACGTAGCGCTGTTCTTCCTCGTCCCATTCGAACATCGGGAAGTCGGTGACCCACAGCGGCGCCCAGCCATCGGCGATCAGGCCGAAGTCCTTGCCAGCCTTCAGGCGCAGCGCGCCCATGAAGTCGGAGACCTTGTTGTAGCCGCCAGCGCCGAAGAACACGATGTCGCCGTTGCCGGCGCCAACATGGGCCACCAGCGCAGCGAAGGAGGCCTCGCTGAAGAACTTCTGGATCGGCGAGCTGATTTCGCCGTTGTCGGCGATCTTGATGTAGGCCAGGCCCTTGGCGCCGTACTTGGCGGCATGCGCGGCGTACTCGTCGATCTGCTTGCGGCTCAGCGCTGCACCGCCCGGGATGCGCAGCGCGGCGACGCGGCCTTCGGCATCGTTGGCCGGGCCGGTGAACACCGGGAACTCGCTGTCCTTGACCAGCTCAGCCACGTCGACCAGCTCCAGCGCGATGCGCAGGTCCGGCTTGTCCGAACCGTAGCGACGCATCGCCTCGGCCCAGGTCATGCGCGGGAAGCTGGCATCCAGCTGGACGTCGACCACTTCCTTGAAGATGGCGCGGATCATGTCTTCGACGAAGTCCTGCACGTCGCGCTCGCGCACGAAGGCGAATTCCATGTCCAGCTGGGTGAACTCCAGCTGGCGATCGGCACGCAGCGCTTCGTCGCGGAAGCAGCGCGCGATCTGGTAGTAGCGGTCGAAGCCGGCCACCATCAGGATCTGCTTGAACAGCTGCGGGCTCTGCGGCAGGGCGTAGAACTCGCCCGGGTGCATGCGCGCCGGCACCAGGAAGTCGCGCGCGCCTTCCGGGGTGGCCTTGGTCAGGATCGGGGTTTCGATGTCCTGGAAGCCCTTCTCGTCCAGGTGGCGGCGCAGGGCCTGCACCAGCTTGATGCGGGTGCGCTGCATGCGCTGCATTTCCGGACGGCGCAGGTCCAGGTAGCGGTACTTCAGGCGGGTTTCCTCGCCCGGGTTCTCGTGGGCGTGGAACGGCAGCGGCGCGGCCTTGTTCAGCACAGTGATGGCAGTGGCGATCACTTCCACCTTGCCGGTGCGCATCTTGTCGTTCACCGCGTGGCGGGCGCGCACGACGCCCTCCACCTGCAGCACGTCTTCGTAGCCCAGCGAAGCCGCCACGGCGAACACTTCGGCGTTGTCGACCTCCACGGTCACCTGCACGATGCCTTCATGATCGCGGAGATCAATGAAGCAGACGCCGCCCTGGTTACGGGCCACGTCGGTCCAACCGGCGAGGGTGACAGTCTGGCCAATCAGGGTCTCGTCGACCAGGCCGCAGAAGTGGGTACGCATTGGGGGAAGCTCCGCTGGAGAACGCCGGCACCGGATGGGGGCCGGAAAGCCTCGTATTCTGCGGCCGAGGCCCCGGCCGGGGCAAATCCGGCCAGTCACACCGGCTTGATCATCCCCCTCCCTATAGTCAGGCACCTGCCACCGTATGGGATGCCGCCATGAATCCGCTGTCCCTGGCCCGCCTGGCCGTGACCCTGAGCCTGGGCACCATCGCCACGCTCGCCCTGCCCTCCGCCCCGGCCGCCGCGCAAAGCGGGGTGATCCGTTGCGAGAGCCAGAACAACCGAGAACGCGTGTGCAACACAGGCTGGCGCAATGCGCAGCTGGTCCGCCAGCTGTCCGGCAGCGCCTGCGACGAGGGCCGCACCTGGGGCAGCCGCAATGGCAGCATCTGGGTCACCAATGGCTGCCGCGCCGAATTCGTCGAGGCCCGTGGTGGCTGGGGCGGCGGCAACGGCGGTGGCTGGGGCGGCAACAATGGCCGGCCCGGCGAAACCATCCGCTGTGAGAGCCAGAACAATCGCGAACGCAGCTGCCCGGTCGGCTGGCGCAATGCCCGCCTGGTCCGCCAGCTGTCCGGCAGCCCCTGCGACGAAGGCCGTACCTGGGGAGTGCGCAACGGCGCGGTGTGGGTCAGCAACGGCTGCCGCGCCGAATTCGCCGAAGCTCGCGGATGGGGTGGCGGCGGGGGCGGTGGCTGGGGCGGCGGCAACAGCAACTACTCCATCACCTGCAGCAGCAACAACAACCGCACGCAGAACTGTGACTGGGATGAGCGCCAGGGCCGGCCGGTGCTGCAGCAGCAGCTGTCCGGCAGCGCCTGCCAGGAGGGCCGCAGCTGGGGCTACGCACGGGGCCAGGTGTGGGTGAGCAACGGTTGCCGGGCGCGCTTCGGTACGCGTTGAGTTGCGGCGTCGGATCCCTGGCCAGCGGCCGGGGCTCTGAGCCGACCAGGTATCCCGCTTCCACGCATGGCGCGGATCTACTGGGGGTCTTTCCGGGGCGGAGCGCTTTACAGGAGGCATCCGACCCCGCGATCACGGTGCGGGCGCTTTGTCGTCACCCCACGGCGGCGGCGGCAGATCGACCGGCTTGCTCAGGTCGAACTTCACGCGGAAGCGGCGGCCGTCCGGGCGGCCCAGCTCGTAGACGAAGGTCTGGTCGGGGTCGATCTCCATCGCCCAGGTGTTGTGCGTGGAGGCCAGCATGTCGGCACGACGGAACATCGCCACCGAATCGGAGTCGGCCGGGAACTGCTGGCGCTCGGCGGTGCCCGGTGGCGTGCTGTCGCCGCCATAGAGGGTGATCGCATCCGCGCTGCCATCCTGATGGCGATGATCGTGCTTCAGGCGCAGGCCGTTTTCGGTGCGGGTCAGCACCCAGGTGCGCGAGTGGTCATCCCCCACATGGAAGGGAATCCGCAATTCATGGGCAGGATCGGCACAGCCGCGCACATGCATGACCAGGCGCTGCCCGGCGAACGGGTCCTTGCCGGTCGGCGCCGGCGTGTCCTCCACCACCCGGCCTTCAAAGGCCTGGCCGCAATGCGCGGCGATGGCGGCCATGAAGGCATCGGCCGGTGCGGTCGCCAGATCATGGGCGACCGTATCGGAACGCTGCGAGCAGGCAGCGAGGCTGAGCAGGAGGGCGGAAGCGGCAACAACGGCAGGCAGTCTCATGCCCCAACCCTAACGACCCGGGCCGGTGCGCGCAAACCGCGCTGACCGGCCACGTCACGTCAGGGGTGCAGCCAGACCTCGCAACCGCCCACGTCCTGCTTCTGGCCACCGGCGGCATAGCGGCGGGTGATCTCGGCCAGCCATTGCACGCGCTCGGGGCTGCTGCCCACCTGGTTGGGGCAGTTGACCAGCGCGGCCAGCGGCAGTCCCCCCAGTGCTGCGTCATCTGCAGCCAGCGATGCGAGCACGTCGTCCGATGCCCAGTCCGGAATCATCACGGCACGGCGGCCGGAGAAATACGGCAGCTCGGAGGACCAGTCCTGACCGAACGCGACCACCACGCCCTGCGCCGGGGTGCCTGTCCGGATGGCCTCGGCGATCTGCGAAACCGGTGTCGGCTCGCGCGCTTCCTTGATGTCCTTCAGCGACTTCACCAGGCCAAAGCCCACCGACAGCACGCACAGGAAGATCGCCAGTGCAACGCCACGGCGCGGCTTGCCCGCCGCTTCGGCCGCCAGCACCGTCGACCACAGCACCAGGCCGATGATCGACGTGGCGAACACGATATTGGCCGCCTGGTAGTAGGGATGGGCGATGTGCAGGTTGGTGAAGACCAGGAACGGCGCCAGGTAGGCCAGCAGCAGGATCCCCACCGCCGTGCGCGTGCGCTTCTGCCACAGCCCGGCGATGACGAAGACCAGGAAGATCCAGTTGGAGCCGATCGCACCGGAGAAGCGCTTCTTGAACACCGTGCCCCACCAGGTAGCCGGATCCAGGCGCTGCTGCAGGGTGCCGTAATTCCAGGTGGACAGTGCATCGGAGGTGATCTGCCGGCCCAGCGCCGACTGCGCCTTCAGCGCATCGGCATGCTGCAGCCACAGGCTGAGCGTGGCCAGCGCGGCAAGCGCGGACAGACCACCCCAGAACAGCAGCTGCCAATGCTGCTGCAGCCACCGCGGGCGCCAGCCGTGCTCGTGCAGGGCCAGCCACAGGAAGGCCAGCGCAACGAACGCGGCAAAGCCGAAGAACGAGGTGACCTTGATGGCCGCCGACAGCACCGCCGCGACGATGGCGACCAGGCCCACCCACACGCGCGGCTGGCTGCGCAGGCGTGCCATCGCCCAGACAAAGAGCAGGCCGAAGAACACCGCGCTGGACTCCATCATCACCGAGCGCCCCCAGAACTGCGCGTACGGTGAGACGGCGAATGCGCCGGCCACGCACAGCGCCAGCGTGCGGTCAGGGCGCCATGCCAGCAGCGTGCGATAGACCAGCCAGATGCAGCCGGCATGGAAGACGGTGGAGACCAGCCGCCCGCTGTTGTCGGCACTCATGCCGGTGACGCTGGACAGCAACGCCGCCAGCCACTGGTAGAACGGGAACTCGAAGGGGATCGACCAGGGCGCGCCCAGCACCGGGGTCACGTAGTCCAGCCAGGGCCCGCCACGTAGCAACCAGTCGATCGACAGGGCAGTCTGCGTCTGCCGGAAACCGGAGGCATCGACCGGGGGCATCGACCAGCTGCAGCCCAGCAGGACCAGCAGCGCGATTGCCGAAAACCACAACAGGATCTTGCCCGGCAACAGGCTGCGGTCTGGGTTGCTTTCCTGGGTCACGCCTGTTGCTCCTGGCTGTGGCCGCCCACGGCAGGGCGCGCTTCACGGGCGCGCAGTGTCTGTGTTGACGCGCGGGAGTGCAAGCCGCTGCACGCGGCTGCGGCTCAGCCCAGCGGTGGCAGCGGCGCCTTCGGCGGCTCGGCCTGGCTGACTTCGGTGGCCGCGACCGGTGCGGCCTCGCCCTCGCCCGCCGGTTCCTGCTCCACCGGATCGACGTCGAACGGCGTGCGGAACACCAGCGACGGCAGCAGCGTGGTCAGCGCGGCGTACAGCAGCAGCGCGCCGAACAGCACTGCGGGTATCTGGAAGCGCTCGCGCATGATCGCCGCCAGCACCAGGGTGAAGATCAGGGTCGGGGCCAGCGCCAGCGAGACCCGCAGGCTGCTGCGGAAGCTCTCGCCGAACATCACCCGGCGCTGCAGCCAGACCACGCCGATGCGCAGCGGCAGCACCACCAGGGTGATCACGATGCCCAGCCCCAGCGCCTCGAAGCTCAACGCTTCGCTGGGCACCTTGGTGCCCGCGTTGAAGAAGTAGAACGGCACGAAGAACGAGGCGAACAGACGCAGCGCGTGCAGGTTCTCGTGCGAGGCCAGCAGCGGCATGCGCTGGTGCAGCAGGCGCGCGACCAGGCCGGCGATGAATGCCCCCACCAGGTAGTACACACCCAGCAGGTAGGTGATGTAAGCCGCCACCATGCCGACCATCACCAGCAGCGAGAACTCCGAGCCCGGCGCGTGCGGCGCCACCCAGCGGCCCAGCGCGATGAACAGCAGCGGCAGGCCGACCATCATCGCCAGCAGCGCCAGGCTGGACAGCGCCATGTGGCCCGGATCGCCGGCCTGCAGCACGATGAACAAGGCAGCCAGCGCCAGCAGCTCACCGGCGATGGCCTTGCTGGTCACCCAGAACCGTTCGTCCTCACTCAGGCCCAGCCGCGACAGCGAGTCCATGATGAAACCGGTGGAGGGCGTCAGCAGCGCCAACGCCAGCAGCCCGGCGGCCTGCCACGGCAATCCTGCGTAACGCCAGGCCAACCAGCCGACGCCGAACAGCGTGCCGGTACGGATGACCAGATGTGCCAGCAGCGGCCACATACCCCGGCGCAGCGCCTGCAGATCCACTTCCAGGCCGGCGAACAGGAACAGCGAGGAAATGCCCAGGGTGGCCAGCAGTCCGATCACCGCATCATGTGCCTGATCCCCCAGCCAGAGCATGCCGATGATGCCGAACAGCAGGCAGGTCAACGGGGCAGGCAGGCTGAAACGCTGCAACGCGCGTGGGATCACCAGCAGCGCGAAGATCAGCAACAGGTAGATCAGTTCATGGCTCATGGGGTCTTCCGTGGGGTTGGAACGCGCGCAGGATGCGCGCGCTGAACCGATCCGGCAAGCCATTTTCGAATGACCCCGGTTACCTCATCCGATCATCGCGTCGGCCAGCGCCCCCACCCGTGCAAGCACCGCTGCGCGCTGATCGTCATCGACCGACGCGCCCTGCAGATAGGCAGTGACCACCCACGCTGCGCCGCCCGCATGCGGCCACAGCACGGCAATGTCGTTGCGCGTGTCATCACCATTGCTGCCGGTCTTGTCCCCCACCCGCCAGCGCTTGCCCAGCCCGGCGCGCAGGCAGGCATCGCCGGTCTGGTTGTCGATGAGCCAATCAGTGAACTGCTGGCGCGATGCCGGCTGCAGGCCATTGCCCACCGCGAAGCGGGCCAAGCTGGTGGCCATCGCGGCCGGGCTGGTGGTATCGCGCGGGTCTCCCTTCGCGAACAGATTCACGTCCGGCTCGTTGCGGTCATTGCGGGTAACGCTGTCGCCCTGCCCGCGCAGGAATGCCGTCAGCGCCGACGGCCCGCCCACCACCTCCAGCAGCAGGTTGGCCGCCGTGTTGTCGCTGGTGGTCAGCGTGCCCCGGCACAGGTCGCGCACCGTCAGGTCCTTGCCCACATGGCGGCGCGCCACCGGGGCGTAGGACAGCAGATCCTTTTCGGCGATGGGCACACGTGTGTCGAGCGAAACGCGGCCTGCATCGGCAAGGCTCAGCACATGGGCAACCAGCATCGACTTGAACGTGCTGCACATCGGGAAGCGCTCGTCCTGACGATGTCCGCCGATGCGACGGCCGTTACCGGTGTTCAGCACGGTGACGCCCAGACGGCCACCGCTGGCTTTCTCCAGCGCGGCGAAATCGGCGGCGCCGGCAATGGCGGCGTTCGCGGCGGTTATGCCAGACGAGGCGGAAACCGGTTGCGCCAGCGCCGGGGCAAGCAGCGAGGACGCAACGGCAGCACCACTGAACTGCAGGAATCGGCGACGGGCGAGCATAGGGGTTCTCCTGGTGACCGCTCGATTATTGGCGCTTCCCCTGCAGCCGACCAGCGCGAAGAATAATGGCAAGCCATAAGTTGAACTCATACCTGTCGTAATCAACTTGTTGAGATTTACGAAATTCCTTATTGAACGGTAGGATCAGCCATCACCCTGGCTCACGGCTTTCCGATGCTGCACCCGACCCTGCCGCTCAACGCGCTGCGTGCTTTTGAAGCCGCCGCCCGCCATCAGAACTTCACCCGTGCCGCGCTCGAGTTGTGCGTCAGCCAGGCCGCGCTGAGCCACCAGATCCGGGGCCTGGAAGACCGGCTCGGCATCCGCCTGTTCCATCGCCTGCCGCGCGGCGTGGCGCTGACCGATGAAGGCGCAGCACTGTATCCGGTGCTCAACGAATCGTTCGAACGCATCTCGGCCAGCATCGCGCGCTACACCGGCGGGCCCGCCCGCGAAGTGCTGACGCTGGGGGTGGTCGGCACATTCGCCACCGGTTGGCTGCTGCCACGGCTGGCCGCATTCGAGGCCTCGCATCCGGACATCGAGCTGCGCCTGCAGACCCACAACAACCGCATCGACCTGGCCGGCGAGGGGCTGGATCTGGCCATCCGCTTCGGTGATGGCGACTGGCAGGGCCAGGCCTGCACGGCGATCCTCAATGCGCCCTTCGCGCCGCTGTGCGCCCCGGCATTGGCGCGGCGGCTGAAGCAGCCGCGCGACCTGGCCACGCTGCCGTTGCTGCGTTCCTATCGCAGCGACGAATGGCCGCGCTGGCTGCAGGCGGCCGGCGTCAGCGGCGTGGAAGCACGTGGGCCGGTGTTCGATTCCTCGCTGACGGTGGCGATGGCCGCCGCCGGCGGTGCCGGCGTGGCCTTGCTGCCGCTGCGCATGTTCGAGCAGGAACTGGCCGAAGGCCGCCTGCTGCAGCCGTTCGGCACCACGCTGGAGCTGGGCCGATACTGGCTGACGCGGCTACGCTCGCGCGCCGAGCGCGAGCCGGCCAAGCGCTTCCGCGAGTGGCTGCAGGCGCAGGGCGCGTAGGCAGTGCCGGCCGCTGGCCGGCAATCCCTTGATCGTTGTGGGCGCATCGCGCTGCCGGCCAGCGGCCGGCACTACCGGTCAGGACTCGAGCAGTTCCATCCAGGCCGCTTCGGCCTTTTCCAGCTGCGCGGCAGCGGTTTCGCGGTCACGGCCGATCACCGCCATGCGGCTGGCATCGGCATAGTTGGCCGGGTCGGCGAGTTGGCGGTCCAGCTCGGCCAGCACACCTTCCAGCTCGGCCACCTTGGCCTCGGCGGCGGCCAGCTTGTGCGGGTTCACGGGCTTTTTCTGCACCACCTGTGCCACCGGGGCGGTCTTGACCACCACCGGCTCTTCCACCTGCTCCATGCGGGCCTTCGTGCCCTGCGCCTGCGGACGGGTGCGCAGCCACGCGGCGTATGCATCCAGGTCACCGTCGAACGGCTCGACCACGCCATCGGCCACGCGCCAGTAGGTATCGCAGACCAGGCCGATCAGGTGGCGGTCATGCGAGACCATCACGATCGCGCCTTCGAAGGTGGCCAGCGCTTCGGCCAGCGCTTCGCGCATTTCCAGGTCAAGGTGGTTGGTCGGTTCGTCCAGCAGCAGCACGTTCGGCTGCTGCCAGGCGATCAGCGCCAGCGCCAGGCGCGCGCGCTCGCCACCGGAGAAACCATCGACCGGCTCGAACGCACGGTCGCCCGGGAAATTCCACTTGCCAAGGAAATCGCGGAACGACTGGTTCGGCGCATCCGGGGCAATCTCGCGGAAGTGCTCCATCGGCGACTGGCCTTCGTGCAGCGACTCCACCGTGTGCTGGGCGAAGTAGCCGATCTTCAGGTCCGGGTGCGCCATGCGCTCACCGACGATCGGCGCCAGTTCACCCACCAGGGTCTTCACCAGGGTGGTCTTGCCGGCGCCGTTCGGGCCGAGCAGGCCAATGCGCTGGCCCGCTTCCAGGCCGAATCCGACGTTGTGCAGGATCACCGCGTCCTGGCCATAGCCAGCCTCGACGTGATTCAGGCGGATCAGCGAGAACGGCAGCTTGGCCGGCGGCGCGAACTCGATGCGGAACTCGCGTTCGGCGCGCACCGCTTCGGTGCCGGCCAGCTTGGCCAGGCGCTTCATGCGGCTCTGCGCCTGCGCGGCCTTGCTGGCCTGCGCCTTGAAGCGGTCGATGAAACTCTGCAGGTGGGCACGCTCGGCCTGCTCCTTCTCGTGCGCGATCTGCTGCTGGCGCAGCTGTTCGGCGCGCTGGCGCTCGAAATCGGTGTAGCCGCCCGGGTAGAGCTTGGCGCCGCCGCCGTGCAGGTGCAGGGTATGGGTGGCCACGTTGTCGAGGAACTCGCGGTCATGCGAGATCAGCAGCAGGGTGCCCGGGTACTTCAGCAGCCACTGTTCCAGCCAGTACACCGCGTCCAGATCGAGGTGGTTGGTCGGTTCGTCGAGCAGCAGCAGGTCGCTGGGCATCATCAGCGCGCGGGCCAGGTTCAGGCGCACGCGCCAGCCACCGGAGAACGAGGACACCGCGCGGTGGTGGGTCTCGGCCGGGAAACCAAGGCCGTGCAACAGCTTGCCGGCGCGCGCTTCGGCGTCGTAGGCGCCCATCTCGGCCATCTTCGTGTGTGCGTTGGCCACCGCCTCCCAGTCTTCGCGGGCGGTCGCCTCGGCCTCTTCGGCCAGCACCGCGGCCACCTCGGTATCGCCGCCCAGCACGAAGCTCAGCGCCGGGTCCGGCAGCGACGGGGTTTCCTGGGCGACGCTGGCGATACGGACCTTGCCGGGCAGGTCGACGTCACCCTTGTCGGCCTCCAGTTCGCCCTTCACCGCCGCGAACAGGCTGGATTTGCCAGCACCGTTGCGGCCGACCACACCTACCCGGTAACCGGCGTGCAGGGTCAGGTCGACATTGGACAACAGCAGCCGCTCGCCGCGGCGCAAGGCGAAATTACGAAGGGAGATCATCGGGGAAGGGGTCCATATAACCGGATGGAATGTGCTGGTGAGCACTGTTCCTGCGACGCAATTCTAGCGTTAACGAATACTTGACGCGTCCCGGGATGCGCAGTGGCCGACGTTCCTCTCTCCCACGTCCTCGCCGCGCGCGTCCCGGGTCTCCTCCCCGCCGATGCCTGTCCGGGCTAAATGGTTGCTGCTGCAACGTTTTTTCCGATGACCGGCATTTGACAGGCACTGAATATCCCGTTAATTGCTGTATTGCGCACCGCAACAACCGCCGTCCGCCTCACCCCCGTGATGTCGATTCCGGTGCCGCCCCCGCCAACCGGAGCCCATCCCGATGACCCGCAAGACCAGCCTGATCGCCGCCGCCGTCGCTGTCGCACTCGGTGGCTCTCCGTTCGTCGCCGCCGCCCAGCAGGCCGGCACCGCCGCCAACACCCTGGACACCGTGATCGTCACCGGCACCCGCGTGGCCGACCGCACCGTCGCCGAATCGCAGTCGCCGATCGACATCATCACCCCCGAAGCGCTGCAGTCCACCGGCACCAGCGAACTGGCCACCGCCCTTTCACGCGCCCTGCCCTCACTGAACTTCCCGCGCCCGGCACTGACCGACGGCACCAGCGGCGTGCGCCCGGCGCAACTGCGCGGCCTGTCGCCGGACCAGGTGCTGGTGCTGGTCAACGGCAAGCGCCGCCACACCTCAGCGATGATCAACGTCAACGGCAGCATCGGTCGTGGCTCGTCAGCGGTGGACATCAACGCGATCCCGATCGCCGCGATCGAGCGCGTGGAAGTGCTGCGCGACGGCGCGTCGGCGCAGTACGGCTCGGACGCTATTGCCGGCGTCATCAACATCGTGCTCAAGGGCAGCGGCAGTGGCGGCAGCCTGGCCGTGGACTACGGCCAGTACTCCGCCGGCGACGGCAACAAGTACCAGCTTTCCGGCGATACCGGCGTCGAGTTCGGCAACGGCCGTGGCCGCGTGCACGTGGCCGGCCAGATCAGCCAGCAGGATGAAAGCAACCGCGCCGGCCCGTACCGCGGCACCACGCCGAACACCGGCAACTTCCCCAGCATCGGCCAGAAGACCTTCATCGTCGGCGACCCGCGCGTGGATGCCACTGCTGCGTCGGCCAACGCCAGCTTCGACTTCAGCGACCACGTGACCGGCTACGCCAGCGCGCTGCTCAGCAATCGCGACATCACCTCGTTTGCGTTCTACCGTTCGCGCAACCACAGCGGGCAGAGCGCGCTGCTGGCGCAGACCTATCCGGACGGCTACGTGCCGGAGATCAACCAGTATTCCAAGGACCGCTCGCTGGTGGCCGGGGTCAAGGGCAACACCGACAGCGGCTGGACCTGGGACCTGAGCCTGAACCACGGCGAGAACACCCTCGATTTCCACACCCGCAACAGCATCAACTACAGCCTCGGTGCGACCAGCCCGCGCTCGTTCTACGACGGCACGCTGAAGTACCAGCAGGACATCTTCAACGCCGACCTGACCAAGTCGCTGGACTGGGGCCTTGCCTACCCGGTCACGCTGTCCTTCGGCGGTGAGTACCGCAAGGAGAAGTGGGACCAGAACCCGGGCGAACTGAACTCGTACACCGGCAGCGGCGCGCAGGGCTTCGCCGGCTTCACCCCGACCAATGAAGTGCATGCCGACCGCCACAACTACGCGGTCTATGCGGGCCTGGAAGCGGACCTGACCGAGAAGTTCTCGGCCGGCATCACCGGCCGCTACGAGGACTACTCGGACTTCGGCGACCGCTTCTCCGGCAAGCTGTCGGCGCGGTATGCGTTCACCGACAAGGTCGCGCTGCGTGCCACCGCCTCCAGCGGCTTCCGTGCACCGTCGCTGGCGCAGCAGGGCTACCAGGCGGTCACCAGCCAGTTCCTCAACGGCGTGTTCGTCGAGCGCGGCACCTTCCCGACCACCAGCCCGGCCGCGCAGGCACTGGGCGCCTCGCCACTGAAGGCCGAGACCTCCACCTCCTACAGCCTGGGCCTGGTACTGCAGCCGGTCGACCGCCTGTACATCACCGTCGATGCGTACCAGATCGACATCGATGACCGCATCGCGCTGTCGTCCAGCATCACTACCAACGCGGCCTCCAGTGCCCTGCTGGCCGGGTTGGGTCTGCCGCAGGTGACTGCGTTCTCGTACTTCACCAACGGCCTGGATACGCGCACCCGTGGCGTCGACTTCGTGTCCAGCTACACGGTGCCGTTCAGCGCCAGCAGCCTGGAGCTGACCGCCGCCTACAGCTACAACGACACCGAAGTGCGCCGTGTCGACGGCACTCCGGCGGTGTTCGGCACCCTGGGCCTGACCCAGTCGCTGATCGGCCGTGATGAGATCGGTCGCATCGAGGACAGCTACCCGCGCGACAAGGCGATCCTGAGTGGCACCTGGCGTTCGGATCACTGGGAACTGGGCCTGGCCGCAACCCGCTACGGCAAGTTCACCGTGCGCAACTCGGCCACCGCGCTGCGCGACCAGACCTACGGCGATGCCTGGGTGGTGGATGCCTCGGCCAGCTACAAGCCGAGCAGCAACTGGACCCTGACCGTGGGCGCCGACAACCTGCTGGACAAGTACCCGGACCGCACCGAAGACCTGCAGAACTCCACCTTCGGCATGCTGCCGTACAGCAACTACTCGCCGTTCGGCTTCAACGGCGCGTATGTGTACGGGCGGATCAAGTACACCTGGTAAGCGGTAATGGGGGCGCCGTGCCCTGCCCGGCGCTGCTCCACACACCCGCCGGCGACCTCGGGGCAGGCGCGGTCCTGACCGTATACCGTTGCCAGCTCCTGCACCCGGTTTCCAGGCTGTGCTCTGTTGCACGCGCCTCATAGGCCGTCCCGTGCATAATCAGCGGACCAACGAAGGAGCCGCTCCGTGACGAGAGCCTGCATCACTCGCCGCCATGTGTACGCTGCGCTCGCGTGGGTTGCGCTGGCGGCCCCCCTGTCAGGGTGTTCAGGAGATCACGTGAAACCCAGCTATTCCAAATCGAGCCTTGAGCCGGTCGTCGTCACCCAGCTCTCCGCGTCGAAGCTCCAGGTCCAGTTCAATGAACCGATGGAAAGCATGTATTACGCGGCAGGGATGAGCTATGTCGTGGAAGGGGACACCATGAAAGTCGTTGTCGATCGCTGTCCCATATCCGGCCAATGCACAACCATGCTGCGGCGCGACGTGAAGCCCGGACCTGCTGGCCCGGCCCGTCAGGAAATTCCCTTGATGGCGCCGCGCGTGGTGATGCTGTACGCCGATGGCGAAACACAGATTTTTCCGTAAGGGCATCCCATGAGCGACAAGGTCGTCCTCGGCATCCATAGTCACGTAGACCCCAATACACAGGGGTCGTTCAATCAGTTCGTGGACGGCCACGCCTGGATCTCGGTGACGCGAAACGGCCATACGACGTTCCATGGCCTGTGGCCAGACAACCATCCACTCGTTGAGGACAATGGCCCAGGTTCGGACATCCGCGAAGGCATGGAAGCCCGGGCCACATCTTCGGCCTCACGCTATTACGAATTGACTCCCGAGCAGGTCAAGCGACTTGACCAGGCCTTGGGCGAAAATGTCACCTGGTCATATGGCAATACCTGCGCATCGTGGGCGACCAGTACCGTGAACAAGGTTACTGGGCAGTCCCTGGATGCAGGCGAACTGCTGTTCACCGATACGCCGCGGGAGCTGATCGAGTCCATTCGCAAGGCAGAGCGCGTGCGGCCCACCAGTCCTTCGCAGCCGCAACCGGCAACCGAACGGCCGGAAACCAGCATCCCATCGCTGAGCGATGCCTCGGCATCGCTTCACCAGCAGGCACTCGCCGGCGTCCATGCGCTGGACGCATCGCTGGGTCGCACATCTGATGAATCCAGCCAACGCATCGCGGCCAGCCTCACCCAACTTGCCCGGGCACAAGGTCTGGAACGGATCGACCATGTGGTATTGGGCTTGCCGACTGGTCAGCCCCCAAGGCCGGAGAACATCTTCGTCATTCAAGGAGCCTTGGATGACCCGGGCCATCTGCGTGCCCCCATCAACATTGAAACGGCCCTTCAGCCATCCGTTGCGGAGTCGCTGCGGCAGATTCATCAGTTGGACAAGCAGTTGGCCGCCTCGCCGCAGCAGGCCGAGCCTGCCCTTGAAGAGACCCAGCGCCGGCAGATGGTGTGATCATCGACGGCTACGCCTGGAGCCCCCATAGGTAGGCTCCATTCGGCCCGTCAGGGCCTGCCATCTCTCAACAAGGCTTGATATCTCGCCCGTACAAGCCGCCCACGCAACGATCCGATACGCTGGACGGGTTTGCCGTATCTGGCCTCATCGGTGAAAATCGGGGCACCCCCGATTTCCTGCGAGTGCCGATGCACCATGACACCGACCTGATCAACATCGTGGCCGTTGGCCTGGGGCTCGCCTTCATCTTCGGCGCGCTGGCCAACAAGCTCCGCTTGTCTCCCTTGGTCGGTTACCTGGTTGCTGGCATCTGCGTAGGCCCGTTCACCCCTGGCTTCGTCGCCGACCAGGCGCTGGCCAACCAGCTGGCCGAACTGGGCGTGATGCTGCTGATGTTCGGCGTCGGCCTGCACTTCTCGCTGAAGGACCTGATGGCGGTCAAGGCCATCGCCATCCCCGGCGCCATCGGCCAGATCGCGGTGGCCACCCTGCTCGGCTGGGGCGTGGCCTCGCTGATGGGCTGGCCGGCCATTCACGGCGTCATCTTTGGTTTCTCGCTGGCCACGGCCAGTACCGTAGTACTGCTGCGGGCGATGGAGGAACGCCGTCTGCTGGAAACCATGCGCGGCAAGATCGCGGTCGGCTGGCTGATCGTGGAAGACCTTGCCTGCGTGCTGGCACTGGTGATGATGCCGGTGATGGCCGGTGTGTTCGGCCCCGACGCGGCCAAGGAGTCGCACTCGCTGGGCAGCGTGCTGGCCGACATCGGCTGGACCTTCGTGCAGCTGGGCCTGTTCGTGGCGGTGATGCTGGTGGTCGGACGCCGGGTCATCCCTTGGATCCTCGAACGTATCGCCGGTACCGGTTCGCGCGAACTGTTCACCCTGTCGGTGCTGGCAATCGCGCTGGGGGTGGCGTTCGGCTCGGCGATGCTGTTCGGCGTCTCGTTCGCGCTGGGCGCGTTCTTCGCCGGCATGCTGCTCAACGAATCGGAACTGAGCCACAAGGCCGCGCACGATTCGCTGCCGCTGCGCGATGCGTTCGCGGTGTTGTTCTTCGTCTCGGTCGGCATGCTGTTCGACCCCAACATCCTCGTCCAGCATCCGTGGCAGGTGCTGGCCACGGTGCTGATCATCATGTTCGGCAAGTCGGCAGCCGCGTTCTTCATCGTGCGTGCGTTCGGCCACCCGACCAGCACTGCGCTGACCATCTCGGCCAGCCTCGCCCAGATCGGCGAGTTCGCCTTCATCATCGCCGGCCTCGGCGTGGCGCTGCAGATCCTGCCGAAGGAAGGCCAGTCGCTGGTGCTGGCCGGCGCGCTGGTATCGATCATGCTCAACCCGCTGGTGTTCGGCCTGCTCGACCGATGGCAGGCCAAGCAGGAAAAGCAGCCGCAAACGCCGGAGCCGGAAGAGGCGACCGGCCCGTCGCGCGACCTGCATGACCATGCCATCGTGATCGGCTATGGCCGGGTGGGCAGCGAGCTGGCCCAGGTACTGCGCGATCGCGGCGTGCCGGTGCTGGTGATCGATGACAACAAAGAGCACGTCGAGCAGGCGCACGCCAGGGGCCTGGCCGCGATCCGTGGCAGCGCCGCCGCCGACCGGGTGCTGGCCGAGGCCCATCCGGAGCGGGCCAAGATCGCAGTGCTGGCGATCCCACAGCCGCTGGAAGCCGGCGAGGCACTGGCCAAGCTGCGTGCGATCAACCCGGACCTGACCCTGCTGGCACGTGCGCACAGCGATGCCGAAGTGAAGCATCTGCTGGAGCATGGTGCCGATGGCACGGTGATGGCCGAGCGCGAGCTGGCCTATTCGCTGGCGGAGATGGTCATGTCCACGCCGCCGTACCGGAATCTGGGACAGCACAGCATTCCGGTGGTATGAGGGGTGTACCTGCGGCAGGGCTTGCAGCCCTGCACCTGCCGAAACAACGGCAAAAGCAAAAGCAAAAGCTGGCATTCCGTGGGATGGCGGGGGGGTCCGGTTGCAGGGGCCGCTGCAAGTACCCCTCCGGGGCCCGGCC
>NZ_KV791318.1:0-59775 GCF_001807895.1 Stenotrophomonas sp. HMSC10F07 | reverse complement strand
CAGATCCCTTTCCGCAGGAAAGGGATCTGACCCCGGGTGGCGCTCGCAAATCCGTACCATTTGTAGTGAAATGGTCACCTGAAGCGGGGGTGCCTGGATCTGCCAGGCTGAGAGAGTCCCTTGGAACCTGATCCGGTTTGCACCGGCGTAGGGAGCTTTGAGCCGCAGCCACACCCCCGTCATGGGCCGGTGCACCTGCGCGCCGTCGCTTCGTCTCCCTTGTTGTCCGAAGACGAATCGAATGAACCGCTGCCTGCGCCCCACCCTGCTCTCCCTCGCCCTCTGCGCCGCGCTGCCGCTGCACGCCAGCGAGGCCGAAGCGTCCCCCGATGCGGCTGCCACCGGCGCCGAGCATTCGCCGACCGAACTGGCAGCGGTGCGCGTGCAGGCCGGCAAACTGAAGGCCGATACCTCGCGCGTGAACGCCTTCGGTGGCGGTTCGTGGAAGGACACGCCGGCCTCGGTGAACGTGCTCGAGCGCGATTACCTCGACCGCCGCCAGGTGCGCTCGCTGTCCGAGCTGGCCAGCAACGATGCCTCGCTGGGTGATGCCTATGCGCCGGTGGGCTACTACCAGAACATCGCCATCCGTGGCTTCGCCCTGGACGGCGCCACCGGCTACCGCTTCAACGGCCTGTCCATCGCCGGCGAACAGCGCCTGGCGCTGGAGAACGTGCAGTCGGTGGAGATCCTCAAGGGTGAAGCCGGCCTGGCGGCAGGGGTGATGGCGCCGGGCGGCATCATCAACTACATCGGCAAGCGCCCGGCCGAAGTGCGCACCGCCACGCTCGGCACTGATTCGGAAGGCTCGCGCTACGTCGCCGTCGATGTCGGCCACTGGATCACCCCGCGCTTCGGCCTGCGCCTGAATGCCGCATGGGATTCCAGCAAATCCTACGTCGAGCATGCCGATGGCCGCCGCAACTTCTACTCGCTGGCTGCCGACTGGCTGATCGGCGAGCGCGGCAAGCTGGAAGTGGATGCCAACTACCAGACCAGCGCGCAGCGCTCGGTGTCCGGCTACCAGCTGCTGGGCGCGCGTGACCTGCCGCGCGGTGTCGACCGCGAGCATCTGCTCGGCTACCAGCCGTGGCAGCGCCCGGTGGATATCGCCAGCACCAACATCACCGCGCTGCATACCTACGACTTCAACGACGCCTGGCAATCACGTGTATCGGTGGGCCATAGCCGTTCGGTGATCGATGACAACGTCGCCTTCGCCTACGGTTGCTACTACGCCGCGCAATGTGCCAATGGCAGCGTGCCGGGCAACTACTTCGCACCCAACGGCGACTACGACGTCTACGACTACCGCAGTCCGGACGATACCCGCCGCAACCAGCAGGCCCGTGCCGAGCTGCGTGGCCGCTTCGAGACCGGCAGCGTCGGCCACCAGCTGACCGTCGGCGCCGACTACTTCCGCCGCACCGTGGACAAGCGCCCGAGCGTCAACGAGTACGTCGGTACCAGCAACATCCACGAGGCACCGGTGCCGGTGTTCGCGCCATCGCCGAAGATGCCGGGCCCATCCGCACGACGCCTGGACAGCCGCCAGACCGCGTTCTTCGCGCTGGACCGGATGAGCTTCGGTGATGACTGGCAGTGGCTGGCCGGTGGCCGCTTCGTGCACCTGGACGAGCGTGCCTACGACAAGCGTGGCACCCCGCAGCGGCACAGCCGCCTGTCCCGGTTCCTGCCGCAGACCGCGCTGGTGTGGAGGGCTACCGACCAGCTCAACGCCTATGCCAGCTATGTGCGCGGCATTTCGCTGGGCCAGGAAGCGCCGTTCTGGACCAGCAATGCCGATACCTTCCTGCCGTCGGTGCAGTCGCGGCAGCTGGAAGTGGGCGTGAAGTACGTGCCGGTCGAGGCGCTGACGCTGGGCGCAGCCGTGTTCCGCATCTCGCAGCCGTACCAGTACGCCAAGCCCGACAGCAGCGACGTCGGCTACACCTTCGTCGAGGAAGGCACGCAGACCCACACCGGCCTGGAGCTGACCGCCAACGGGCAGCTGACCGATGCGCTGCAGATCGTCGCCAGCGCCAGCGTGCTGCAGGCCCGCGCGCGCGATACCGGCACGCCGGCCTATGAAGGCCATCAGCTGGTGAACGTGCCGAAGGTACGGGCCAGTGTGCACGTGGCCTACGCGCTGCCGTTCGTGCAGGGCCTGGATGTCACCGGCGGCTGGCGCTATGCCGGTGCCAACGTGGCACGTGCCGACGGCGGCGTGCGCGCACCGGACTATTCGGTATTCGATGCCGGCCTGCGCTTCCAGCATCGCCTGCACGAGCGTGCGGTGACCTGGAACCTGTCGGTGGACAACGTGTTCAACCGCTTCTACTGGCGTGATACCGGCAGCAGCGGCGGTGACTACTACCTGTTCCCCGGTGCACCACGACAGGCGCGCCTGTCGGTGACGTTCGCGCTGTGAGCGGCGTGATGCTGGAGTGGACCGCCGCGCTGTTCAGTGTGCTCGGCGTCTGGCTGATGGCCCGGCGCCGGCTGGCGGCGTGGCCGGTGGGCCTGCTGTCGGTGACGCTGTACGGGCTGGTGTTCGCCGAGGCCAAGCTGTACTCGGATACCCTGCTGCAGGTCGCCTTCGGTGGCTTCCTGGTCTACGGCTGGCTCAACTGGCGGCAGCACGCCGCCGATGAGGGCAGCATCCGCATCGTGCCGCTGGCGCGCGGCAAGCTGCTGCGCGACCTGGCCATCGGCCTGTGCGGCGGCGTGATGCTGGGCGCCGGGATGCACACCTTCACCGATGCCGCACTGCCCTGGCTGGACGCGATGCTGACCGCGCTGAGCCTGGTCGGCCAGTGGTGGCAGGCGCGCCGCCACGTCGCCTGCTGGTGGGTGTGGATCGCGGTGGACGTGGTCTACGTGGGTGCGTACCTGTTCAAGTCGCTGCACGTGACCGCCGCGCTGTACGTGTTCTTCCTCGGCCTGGCCGTGTTCGGCCTGCGCGCATGGAGCGCGGCCGCACGCGAACCGCAGGTGGCGCCGGTTCGTTGATGCGGATGGCCGGGCTGTGCGCTGGCCATCCACAGTAGAGCCACGCCATGCGTGGCTGAAGGGTCACCGGTAGGCCCATCCACGCATGGCGTGGATTACTTCGGCTCCAGCACCAGGCCTAGTCGCAGCGGCTGGCGCATGTCGGCCGGCGGAGCCGCCTGCAACGGCGCGGCCTGCAGCGTCGCGCGCAGGTCGGCGTCGACCCGGGCGTCACCCAGGCTGTCGAATTCCAGTTTCGAGATATGGCCATCCGCCGCGATCCACACGCTCACCGGCAGCGGCGTGGGCGTGTCCGGGTGTGCCTGCAGCCATTGCAGCACGCGCTGCGCCTGCGGGTCCTGCTCCTGCTGCAGGCGCTGCTGCAGTTGGCCACCCACGGCGGTGGCGTAGGCCATCCAGTGCGCAGGGGCTTGGTGTGCGGACACTGCGGCACTTCCCAGTGCCAGTGCGCCGAACGCTGCGGCCAAAGGCCGCCACCAACGGCGCAAGCCGGTCCTGTTTGCTGACATGGCCATCGCCTGCCTCCTGCGCTCCCATCCAGCGCGCCATGGTCGGCGCCATAGATGACAGGCAGATGGCGGGCCGTGATGGCCCGGCGCGATCACTCGCCCAGGTCGGCCAGCACCTTGCGCGAGGGCGCGAAGAAGGTCACGCCGGTGGTGGCGGTGGAGAAGTCGAGGATGCGGTCGTGCAGCGGCGCGGGATTGCCGATGAACATGCGCTCGAGCATCTTCTCGATCACCCACAGGCGGCGCGTGTAGCCGATGAAGTAGGTGCCGTACTCGCCACGGCCCGGGTTGGCGAACGGCATGTTGTCACGCAGGATTTCGTGCTCGCCATCGGCGTCCTCGATGGTGCACAGCGTCTTGTGCGACTTCTGCGCATCGGCCGGCGCATCGTCCAGCTCGATGTTGTCGTGCTTGGTACGGCCGATGATCGCTTCCTGCGCCTCGGTCTTCTGCGCGCGCCAGGCATCGAGGTTGTGCAGGTACTTCTGGACCACCACGTAGCTGCCGCCGGCATGCTCCGGGTCTTCATCGCCAACAATGGTGGCTTCCGGCAGCGACAGTCCTTCCGGGTTGGCGGTGCCGTCGACGAAGTCGAGCAGGTCGCGGCCATCGAAGTAGCGGAAGCCGGCCACGTCATCGACCGTCTCGACCGCATCACCGAAGGCCATCAGCAGGTTACGCTCGAACGCCACGATCAGGTCCATGGTGCGTGCGCGGATGTGGTACAGCAGGTCACCGGGCGTGGACACAGCGGTGTGGGTCGCGCCCTTGATCTCGCGGAACGGCTTCAGCTCGCGCGGCGGCGTGGTGCCCACCAGCGGCTGCCACACGCGATGACCGATGGCCACGTTGCAGGTGAAAGTGCGCTCGATCTCGCGGATGGCGGTGTTCTTGATCAGATCATCGGTGCTGGCCAGCACCTCCCGCGCCTTGGCGATCGACGCCTCGTCATCCTTCACCTTCAGCACCAGGAACGCCGCCGAATGGGTGAGCGGCGCGGTGATCTGCTGCGGCTCGTTGTCGAGCGTGTGGTTGAGGGCGGTGATCGGTGCGGGCTGGGAATTCACGGCAGTTCCTGCTGGCTTGAGGCGGGTGCATCGTCAATGGCGACGTGCCGGGATCATAGCGGAACCGCCTGACCGGCGACGGAGCAGTTCTCGTTCCGTCCAGCGCGCAGCACCGTGCATTCCTGCGCTACATGGAACTGCTGCGGCCCACTCCGGGCGATACGCTGGCAGCGACCGCTTGGCAGACCGCGTTCGCGCAGCCAGTCGAACACCTCGTCGGGGCACCCCCATGCCCTGCGGCAAACGACACGACGTCACTGTGAAACCGCGGCACTGCACTGCAAGGGCATGGTGAACTGCCACCGCTTGCACTTGCCGAAACGGCTGCGCCCATCGCACGCACGCTCGATCTCACCGTTCAGTTCGGCAGCGGGAAGGCCCCAGGTTGCACACTGGCGCGTTGCGGTCTGTTCGGCCGCCTGCCGGTTGGCTGGTGTCAGTTCGGGCGTCTTGCTCACCAGGGTCAGCACAACCCGGCCTTCCGAACGGTTGGCGCCTTTCAGATTCCATTCGGCGCTCGAACGCGCCTGCGCCGTTCCCAGCAGCAGCAGCAGTGCTGCCACAGCAGTGATCGCCTTCATCTTCATCATGTCCCTTGATCGTGATTGCGCTGGAATCCGCCGCGCCAGGCTCTGCAGGACCGCCCTGCGGCCCTGCACTCTACCGGATGCACAGAAAAGAAGAAGCCCGGCGCGAGGCCGGGCTTCGGTTGGCGTGTGGGAGAGAGAGAGAGTCACACGCCAGCACAACACGCTCTAACGACAGGCGTTTGTTACCAGGTGAAGCGCGGGCCCACGAACCACTCGCGGTCGCCGGCCTTGGCCAGCTTCACTTCGCCACTCAGGCCCCAGTTCTGGTTGAACTTGGCGGTGGCGCCGACGCGGCCGTAGAACTCGCCGTCCGGGTTGATACCGTGCTTCTTGGCGTAGTCCTCGTAGCCGGCCATCACGTAGCCTTCCACGTACGGGTTGAACGCGGTACGCACGCCGACTTCGGTCGAGTAGCCGTTGAAGTCCAGGCCGTGCTTCATGTCGAACTTCTGGTACGCGACACGGGCCACCAGGTCGGTGTTCGGTGCGATGCCGTAGTTGTAGCCGGCACCGATGCGCCACTGGTCGACGTCGTTCTTGAACTTGTCGGTCTCCTGCGCGCTGTAGTCGCCGAAGATGTGGAAGTTCGGGTGCACCGCCACGGAACCCTTCACCTTCCAGCCATCGGCGTCGCCGCCCTTGGCATCGGTGTTCACATAGCCGCCTTCAACGTAGTTGTACGACAGGCCATCGGTTGCCGATGCAGCGAACGGCAGGGCAGCCAGAAGACCCAGGGCGAGCAGCGAATTCTTGTTCATCGGGACACACCTTTAATTATTTTGGTTTCGTCGGCCGCCTCCCGGGAGGGGGAGAGAGAGGAGGCGGTCGACAGGTGTGAATTATCCGTTAGGGGGTCTAATCGACCCTGAATATTGAACTGACTGGTATATAAATAAGGCTGGCGTTCAGGGAACTCCTCATGCCGCACGCATCCATCGCGTCACTGCTGTTTCCGCTTCATGCCCGGCGCACAGTGCGGGCTTTGCTGCTCTTCGCCCTGCCGATGATGCTGCAGGTAGCCAACGCAGCCGAGCGTACCCGCCCTTCCGGGCGCATCGTGATTCAGACCGACGATGTCGCGCGCTTCTTCAGCGTGCTGGATGCAAGCGGAGGGAAGCCAAGTGCCGACGATCTGCAGCGCGGCTATCTGCATGCGGGTACGGATGCACTACGCAGCTTCACTGACAGCCGTATCGGCTCGATGGATCGTCTTGCCGATGCGATCCAGCACAAACCTGCGCTGTTTGCCAAAGCCCGTACCTGTGCGACGGCGCTGCCGGAGATCCGCGAGCGGGTTGCCAAGGCACTCGATCGGTTGGGCACGCTGCTTCCCTCCGCACGTTTTCCGCCGGTCACCGTGCTGGTGGGTCGGGGAAACAGCGGCGGTGTCACCACGCCCGACGGCGTGGTGATCGGACTGGAGGCGCTGTGCAACGCCGACTGGATGCAGCCCGACATCGGCGATCGTTTCGTGCACCTGATCGCCCATGAGTACGTGCACGTGCAGCAGCCCGGTGCGAGCGTCGATGTCGCGCAGCCCACCCTGCTCTATCAGACGTTGCTTGAAGGCGGCGCCGAGTACGTGGGCGAACTGATCTCGGGGCAACCGGCCAACGCGCATCTGCGTCGTTGGACGCAGGGCCGCGAATGCGCCCTGGAACGCCAGTTCGCCCGGGACAGCGCCGGTACTGATCTGACGCAATGGCTCTACAACGGAGCCGGCGACGAAACGCGCCGCGGCGATCTTGGCTACTGGATCGGCTACCGCATTGCCGCTGACTACGTTGCCCGCGCCGATGATAAAGCCGGTGCCGTTGCCACGCTGCTAGCGGTGCGTCCGGAAAGTGCGCCGGCACTGCTTGCCGCAAGTGAATGGCGCCCGGCGTGTGGGCCAGTGGAAAACGGGAAGGAATGAGGCCGTCTTCAGGCTGATGAATTGGGCGATTCGAGCAACCGCAAGGCCATCGCCTCTGTGCACATCAGCTCGCCTGATCTCACTCGTTAAGCTTTACTGATGAATACATTTCACAATCCTTCCACGTCTTCCAATTTCAGCTGAAAGCGCTTGTCAGCGTGGGGAACAAACGCCGCTATATTCCAGCTTCCCCAGACGAAGGAGGGAGTGCAATGAACCTGAACCCGCAACACATGAAGACGGCCCGCGCACTTGCTGTCGCGCTCATCGCCACCGTGAGCCTTGGCGCTTGTGCCACCTACAAGGACGAGTTCGCAACCATCAACTCGCGCCTCGATCAGCTCGATGTAAAGGTGCAGGGCGCTGCACAGAGTGCCGAGTCCGCCAACCAGTCGGCACAGCAGGCCAACCAGCGCCTGGACCAGATCGAAGGCCGCGTGCAGCAGCTTGAAAGGGCACCCGTCGGACGCAAGCCGCGCGGCTGATCGCTCCCTCACTGTTTGAATTGATCCACCTCTGTATCGGGAACCAGTGGCCCTCGCCGGCCACTGGCGTCCTTCCACCTCAGATCTGCATTGCCAGGAGCCGTCCCATTCGTACCTCCTCCTCCCCTGCACACCGCGCCCTGCACGCCACTCTGGCCGTGGCACTGGCCGTTGCATGCAGCGGCGTAGCCAACGCCAGGGACAAGGACGCACCCGCACCACCGGCGGCCGCCGTTGATGAACTTCCGCCCGACCAGAGCGTCTCCGAAACAGTGATCGAGCTGGCCGGCTGGGTGGTCGCCAGCAAGGACAATCAGGGTTATCCGTTCGCGATCATGGACAAGGCCGCCGCGCAGGTCCTGGTCTTCGGCGGCGACGGCAAGCTGCGCGGCGCCGCGCCGGCACTGTTCGGTTCGGCCATCGGCGATCATTCCGCACCCGGCGTCGCCAAGCTTGCCCTGAGCGCGATTCCCGGCCACGACCGCACCACGCCTGCGGGCCGCTTCATTGGCGCCTATGGCCCTTCCGACGATGCCGGGCGCGTGCTGTGGGTGGACTACGATTCCGCCGTGTCGATGCATCCGCTGCCACCGGGCAGCCCGAAGGAAAAGCGCGCCGAACGACTGGCGACGCCGACGCCGGACGACAACCGCGTCACCCACGGCTGCATCAACGTTTCGCCCGGCTTCTACGAACAGATCGTGCAATCCACGTTCCAGAAGGGCGGTGTGTTCTACATCCTGCCGGACAAGGATTCGATCGCGAAGACCTTCCCCGCGTTCGCGCAGAGCCGTGGCGATGCAAAGGACGAGAACAGCAAGGGCGCGCAGCGCGCGAGCAGGTAGCGCGCGTGCTGGAACTCAGGAAGCCGTAGCCCCTGCAGCCCGCGCCAATGCCGCGGCGTGCGCGTCGCCCTTGCGCTCGCTGTAGCGGTCCACCAGGTAGTCCGACCGGCCCCGCGTCAGCAGCGTGAACTTCACCAGTTCTTCCATCACGTCCACCACCCGATCGTAGTACGGCGAGGGTTTCATCCGGCCGTCGTCATCGAATTCCTGCCAGGCCTTGGCCACCGACGACTGGTTGGGGATGGTCAGCATGCGCATCCAGCGGCCGAGCACGCGCAACGTGTTGACGGTGTTGAACGACTGCGAGCCGCCGCTCACCTGCATCACCGCCAGCGTCCTGCCCTGCGTCGGCCGCACGCTGCCATCTTCCAGCGGCAACCAGTCGATCTGGTTCTTGAACACGCCGGTGACCGTGCCATGCCGCTCGGGGCTGACCCAGACCTGCCCTTCGGACCACTGTGACCATTCGCGCAGTCGCTGCACTTCGGGGTGATTCCTGTCCACGCTGTCCAGCATCGGCAGCGCATGCGGATCGAACACCCGGGTTTCGCACCCCAGGTGGCGCAGCAGCCGCTCGGCTTCCAGCGCCAGCTTGCGGCTGAACGACTGGGGCCGCAGCGAGCCGTAGAGCAGGAGAATGCGTGGCGGCCCCAGATCTGACGCGGCGAGCTGGTGATGATTGGGCTGGGGCAATGACGATTCCACCAGGTTGGGCAGGTCCAGGCTTGTGATTGGCTTATTCATTCGATTATTCTAGAAATATGGAAACGTCGAATGCAATCGCTGCCCTGACCGCCCTCGGGCATGCCACGCGTCTGGCTGCCTTCCGGCTGCTGGTGGAGGCCGGCCCGGCAGGGCGCATGGCGGGCGACATCGCCACGGCCCTGCAGGTGCCTCCAGCCACGCTCAGCTTCCACCTGAAGGAGTTGGTGCAGGCCGGGCTGGTGGAGAGCGAGAGCCAAGGCCGCCACGTCTGCTACCGCGCCAACTTCGATGCGATGAACGGGTTGATCCAGTACCTGACGCACAACTGCTGCGCGGGCTCCCCGGATGAACGGTGCGCGGTGAGCGAACCGGCATGCAGGTGCTGAGATGAAACCCGACCCGGTGATTCGTGCAGGCACGCGCGACGACCTGTGCTCCATCCGCGACCTTCTGCAGCAGGCGCAGTTGCCCGTGGCCGATCTGGAAAGCAGCGAGGTGGCGTTTCTCGTCGCAGACCTCGACGGCGTTCCCGTGGGTGCCGTTGGATTGCAGATCTTCGGCGCGTCGGCCCTGCTTCGCTCGCTGGTGGTGTCCGACGACCGACGCAATACCGGCCTTGGGCGCGCGTTGCTGTCAGCGGCCGAGGACATGGCCCGCCGCATGCAGGTCTGGGAACTGGTGCTGCTGACGACGTCGGCAGGCCCGTGGTTCGCGCGGCACGGCTATGCCGGATGCGATCGCGCGCAGATAGCGGAGGCGATCCGCAGCTCTGCCGAGTTCACTGGTCTCTGCCCGGCCAGCGCGCTTTGCATGTCCAAGCCACTCACTGACCACGGAAGCCACATGACCCGCAATGTCCTGTTCCTCTGTACCGGCAACAGCGCCCGCAGCGTGCTGGCTGAAGCCACCCTGCGGGCCTGGGGCGGCGATCGCTTCACCGCCTTCAGTGCCGGCAGCCAGCCTACCGGTCAGGTCAATCCATTCGCGCTCGCCCAGTTGCAGGCCGAAGAAATGCCCGTTGAAGGTCTGCGCAGCAAGTCGTGGGATGAGTTCGTGGAGGCGGCCCCGATGGATCTGGTGATCACCGTGTGTGACGCGGCCGCTGCCGAAGCCTGCCCCGTGGTGTTCGGCGACTTCATCCGCAGCCATTGGGGCCTGCCCGATCCGGCCGCCGTAGCAGGCAGCGATGCCGACAAGGCCGCAGCCTTCGCTTTGGCCCATGCCATCGTGAAAACGCGCCTGCGTGCGCTGCTCGCACTGCCCGAATCGGCGTGGTCTGAACGCGAAACGCTGCAGCACGCGCTGGACCGGATCGGCCAGTTGCTGCCGACCGACGGCGCGCAGTGACGGTGCCACTGCCATGAGCCTGTTCGAGCGACACCTGACGCTGTGGGTTGGGCTGTGCATTGCGATGGGCACGCTGCTGGGCCACGTCCTGCCCGGTGCTTTCGCGGCGCTGGCCTCCGCCGAAGTGGCCAAGGTCAACCTGCCGGTTGCGGTGCTGATCTGGCTGATGATCATCCCGATGCTGCTGAAGGTCGACTTCACTGCGATGCGCCAGTTGCAGCAGCACTGGAAGGGAATCGGCGTCACGTTGTTCATCAACTGGGCGGTCAAGCCGTTCTCGATGGCGCTGCTGGGCTGGCTGTTCCTGCGCCATGCCTTCGCCGACTGGTTGCCGCCGGGGCAGATCGACAGCTATATCGCCGGGTTGATCCTGCTGGCGGCCGCGCCCTGCACCGCCATGGTGTTCGTGTGGAGCAACCTGTGCCGCGGTGATGCCAACTTCACCCTGAGCCAGGTGGCGTTGAACGACGCGATCATGGTGGTGGCCTACGCGCCGGTGGTTGCACTGCTGCTGGGCCTGTCGGCGATCAGCGTGCCGTGGGACACCCTGCTGTTGTCGGTTGGCCTCTACATCGTGGTGCCCGTGCTGGTGGCCGCGTTGCTGCGGCGCTGGATCCTTTCGCGTGGCGGCGAGGCGAGGCTGCAGCGTGCGCTTCGACGGCTGGGCCCGCTGTCGCTGTCCGCCCTGCTGCTGACGCTGGTGCTGCTGTTCGGGTTCCAGGGCCAGCAGATCGTGAAGCAACCGCTGGTGATCGCGCTGATTGCCGTGCCGATCCTGATCCAGGTCTATTTCACTTCGGGCCTGGCCTACCTGCTCAACCGCCGCCTGGGCGTGGCACATTGCGTGGCCGGCCCGTCAGCACTGATTGGCGCCAGCAACTTCTTCGAACTGGCGGTGGCCACCGCGGTGGGACTGTTCGGCGTGCATTCGGGGGCTGCGCTGGCGACGGTGGTAGGCGTGCTGATCGAGGTGCCGGTCATGCTGTCCGTGGTGCGGATCGTGAACCGTACTCAGGGCTGGTATGAGAGACGCGAAGAGCACTGACACACCGGAGTGCGCCGAAGTCGATTTGCGTTCTTCGCCCCGCACTGTCGTCATCGGCCTGGTGGGGTGCCCGTACGCCACGTCATCAACTTCGACCCATGTCGCATATTCCCCATGCCGCTACGGCCGTTGCGGCGCCTGCGTCTGCGACGGCTTAACAGCATGCAAAAATGCCAAAAGCGTCTTTGATCCAGCGTTGAATGCAACTCTTCTGATTGGCGTTGCGCAGCGACGGCGGTACAGATGGTGGGCCGCCGGAAAATGGGTGGCCGGGCCTCGAAAACCCGTCAGATCACGAACGTTGTTTGCGCTTGCCAGCCGGCGTCACCCCGCGTGGCGCCGGCTGGCATTCCGTCTGCCGGCTATGGCGGGCGGAGCGTGGAGGCCTTGCGCCTGCCGGTCTTGTTCGTGATCTCCCGGTTTTCGAGCCACGTCTCCGCCCGCCACCTCTATGTGGCGGTTACCGTCTGTCCTGCACGGAGCCCTTGCCATGAGCACACCCGAATCCTCCCGACTACGCACGCAATACGTGCCCGCCAACGCGGACGCGCCTTCGGAAGCACCGCACCAGCAGGATCCTCTCGGTTTCATCGCCACCCTCGACCGCATCGGCAAGGGCGCCGCCGCCGACGGCCAACCCTGGCCCGAACGTCATCAGATGCCGGGCCGCCGCATGGCGCTGGCCGACGCGGATTGCGCATTGACCGGCCTGCGCGTGGCGCTGGAAATGCTGCTGGCTGCCGAGCGCGTGCGCCAGAACGGTCCCGACGAGGAGTACGTGGGCGACCGCGTGATGGAGGGCCTGATGATGGCCAGTCTGTCGCTGACCGCGCAGGTCAGCGCACGCATGCGGCCAGAAGGGTAACGCGGGAACATCGCCTGCCGTTGCGCCGGGCACGGCCCTGCGCGGGCGCGACATCACTCGCAGAGCGTGCTGTCTTCCTTCAGCGCGGCATCCTGCAGTGGCTGGCGCTGTTCGATCTGCTCACGCTGTTCCGCCGTCGGCTCGCCCAGCCACCACACACGGCAGCGCGCGGTAAGACGGCCGACCAGCTTCGCCTGCGTGGGTGAGTACAGCATCGCCAACGCGGTGCCGGGGCAGTCGTGGGCCTGGCAGGCGGTGTAGAACCACCACGGCTCGCCCTGCAGCACCAGCAGCTCGCCAGGGCCGCTGGGTCCGCTCAACAGGCGCTTGCGCAGCGACGGCATATCCTTGTCAGTGGATTCGGCGTCCTGCGTGCCCTTCATCAGCGCATCGAACGCGGCCAGCACCTTTGGGTCCTTGCGGCCGCAGTCGTCCACGGTACTGCCGCCGACCAGGGTGAAGAAGTGGGTCGCCAGCGGATTGTCCGCGCAGGTCAGTTCGCCGCCGGCGCCCGGGTCTTCCGGTTCGCCCTCGCTGTCCCACACCGCGGGGTCCACGCTGTCTTCGATGGACGGTTCCTTCTCGACCACCGTGGCCGTGGCGGCCGGTGTTTCGGTGGCCGGCGCGGGCGCTGCCGCAGGCGCGGCCTCGGCCGCCTTCTCCGGTGCCTGTCCGCAGGCTGCCAGCAGCGCGGCCATCATCGCCATCCCTGTGATTCGCATCTTCATCGCATGTCCTTGTCTGATCTGCGCTGCATCCACCGAATCGGCGGCCGCGTGATTCTAACCAGCGGCGCGCTAGGATGCGTCTGAAGCCTTCCCATCATCGCCAGGGCCTGGACGCATGCGCCGCACACGACTCGCCATGATCTTCTGCAGTGCCCTGCTGCTGGCATCGCCGGCAATTGCCCACGATGCAGAAAACGCGAAGCCTGCGCAGCCTCTCCCGGACGCAGCCCTGCCCGCACCGCTGGACCGTGTGCTGCGCAACTACGAGCAGGCGTGGCGCGGGGGTGATGCCAGGGCACTGGCTGCGCTCTTCGCCGAGGATGGCTTTGTGCTGCAGAGCAACCAGCCACCCGTGCGCGGGCGCACTGCGATCGAGGCTGCATATGCCGGACAGGGCGGCAGTCCGTTGCGGTTGCGTGCCTTGGCGTATGCGGTGGAAGGGAACACGGGCTACATCATTGGTGCCTACCGCTACGGCAACAATGTTGGGGACACCGGCAAGTTCACGCTGACGCTGAAGCGTGTGGGCGATGGGCCGTGGTTGATCTTCTCGGACATGGACAACACCAGCGCGCCGCCACGGGCGCGGTGATTGCTGCCACCGGGCGCCAACCAAGGTTGGCAGCTACCAAAAGCGGGTTCGGCAGTAGATCCACGCCATGCGTGGATGGGCCGCGCACAAAAAAACCCCGGCGCGTGGCCGGGGTTTTTCGATTCACTTGAACAGCGTGTCCGGGTATTCCGGTTTCTGTTCCCGCGCCAGCAGTGCGCGCAAGCCTTCTTCGGGGGTCTGCTCGCCATGCAGCACGGCACGCACACCGTCGGAGATCGGCAGGTCGATGCCATGACGGCGCGCCTGTCGCATCACTTCGTCGGCGGTCTGCACCGACTCGACCACCTGGCCGATTTCGCGCACAGCGTCCTGCAGCGTCTGGCCACGGCCCAGGGCCAGGCCCAGGCGGCGGTTGCGCGACAGGTCGCCGGTGCAGGTCAGCACCAGATCGCCCAGGCCGGCCAGGCCCATCAGCGTTTCCGGCTTGGCGCCGATCGCAGCGGCCAGGCGCAGCATTTCGTTGAGGCCGCGGGTGATCAGGCCGGCACGGGCGTTGAGGCCCAACTGCATGCCATCGGCCACGCCGGTGGCCACCGCCAGCACGTTCTTCATCGCGCCGCCCAGCTCGGCACCGACCATGTCGTCGCCGGTGTAGGCGCGGAACGCCGGGCCATGCATCGCCTCGGCCACCGCCTGCGCGAACTCGGGCACGTCGCCGTGCACGGTGATCGCGGTCGGCAAGCCCTGGGTGACTTCCTTGGCGAACGACGGCCCGGTGACGACGGCCAGCGGCACATCCTCACCCAGCACTTCGCGCGCCACTTCATGCAGGAAACGGCCCGAACCGGGTTCGAAGCCCTTGGTGGCCCAGGCCACGCCGGCACCGGCCGGTCGCAGCGGCGCCAGCGCACGCACGGTCTCGCCGAACGCGTGCGACGGCGTCACCACCAGGATCCAGGCCGCGCCCTGCACCGCCGACGCCAGATCGGTGGTGGCACGCAGGCTGTCCGGCAGCGGGATGCCCGGCAGGTAGCGCGGGTTCTCGTGGCGCTGGTCGATGGCCTCGACCACGGCCGCGTCGCGCCCCCACAGCACGGTCGGGTGACCGTGCCGTGCGAGCAGGCTGGCCAGGGCGGTTCCCCAGGAACCGGCGCCCAGCACGGCGATCTTGTCAGCGGGAGTGCTCATCCGTGACGTCGCGACAGGAATCAGGCGTTGCCGGCCGGCTCGGAGTCAGCCAGCGACGGTGCGTCGCCCTGCTCCTGGCGCTGGCGCAGGGTTTCTGCGTACAGGCCTTCGAAGTTGATCGGCTGCAGGAAGAACGGCGGGAAGCCGCCGGCCTGGATCAGGTCGCTGATCAGCTGGCGCACGTACGGGAACAGGATGTTCGGGCACTGGGTGCCGAGCAGCACGTCGATCGACTGCGGGTCCAGGCCGACCAGGCCGAACACGCCGGCCTGCTTCACTTCGGCCACGTAGGCGGTGCGCTCACCGGCCTGGCAGGTCAGGGTCACGGCCAGCACGACTTCGAAGGCGTTCTCACCCAGGCGCTGCACCTGCTGGTTCAGGTTCAGCTGCAGCTCCGGCTGCACCTGGTCATTGAAGATGGTCGGTGCGTTCGGCGACTCGAAGGAGACGTCCTTGACGTAGATCTTCTCGACGGTGAAAGCGGGGCCGGTAGCGGCATCGACCGGCGCAGCGGCGCCGTTGGTGATCTCTTCGGACATTTCCAGTAACTCCAATGAATGCAATGAAAACGATGGTCGAATTACTGCGATGGGGGCGGCATCAGGCCCATACAAGGCCGGATCCGCCACCTGCGGCAATCAGTTGCGGCCCTTGACCAGCGGCAGCTCGGCCTGCTGCCAAGCGGGAATGCCGCCGTCGAGCACGTAGACCTTCTCGAAACCGGCCTTCTTCAGCGCCTTGGCGGCGGTTTCCGAAGCGTTGCCGCTGCGGCACACCAGCACCACCGGCGACTGCTTGGCATTGGCCACCAGCTTGTTTTCCGGGCCGAAGGCACTGGCCTGGGCATTGCGGCTGCCGGCAATGTGGCCCTTCTCGAAGTCACCGCTGGCCGACAGGTCGACCACCACCGTGCCGCCCGCGTTCATCAGCTGGGTCAGTTCGGCGGGCTTGATGCCCTTGAAGCCCCGGAACAGGCGGCGGATCTCGGTGACGATGATGGCCACGGTCAGGCCGACCAGGGCCGCGGACAGCATCGGGTTTCGGCCTGCAAAGGCCAGCAACTCTTCGTAATTCACTCAGGTCACGGGTCGATTAAGCGGGCGCCGATTGTCGCACAAGCCGGACGCGGCCCGTCACTGCCCCTTCCACAGGTCCGGCAGGCCGGCGGTCTGCCACCAGCGCTTGGCCTCCGGATCCCAGCGCCAGCGCTCGACCACGACCACGGTGCGCTCGGCCTGGGTGTTCTGGTTGATCACCCCGATTTCGACCCGGCGCTCGACCAGGCCACCGTCCAGCGAGGCGCTGCTGCGCTCGCGATAGGACGACACGCGCAGCTGCGCATAACGGTTGAGCTCGAACTCGGTGGGCGGCTTTTCCTTGCGCAGCTTGGGGTCGAGGTAGCCGATGGCATCGTCCATGCTGCCCCAGCGGATGGTCGCCCCGTAGGCGATCTGGGTCTCTTCCAGCAGCTTGCGCTGCTTGCGGCTGAGGTCGTCGGCCGAGGCCACGGCGCTGGCCAGCAGCAGGGAACAGATCAGGAACTGGATGAGGCGGCGCATCAGTGGTTTCCCCGGAACGTCAGCCTGCCATCCTACCCTTTGGCGAAGGCAACGAAGCGACCGCTGAATTCGGCGGCCGGCTTGCCATCGGCACCGGGCTGGGTGGCGATGATGCTGATGCGGGCCTTGCGGCGCTGCCGGAAGGTGTTCAGGAAGGCATCCCAGCCGGTGGCTTCGGCGGCTTCGGCACGGGCATGCAGATCCTCATAGACCGGCGCCAGGTAGCGCAGGTTGCTGTCGGCCACATAGACCTCGGCATCGTGCCCGGCCAAGCGCAGGCGCAGGCTGACCAGCGCCCAGCCGGACAGGGTCAGCACCGAGGCCAGGCTGCCGCCGAAGGCGTTGCCCTTGTCATTGACGTTGGCCGCCAGCGGCGCGGTGATGCGCAGCACGCCATCGGCATAGCCGTCGAGCTGGATCTGCATGGCGCGGACCGCCGGCATGCAGTCCAGCACGTCCTGCAGGGCGGCCAACGAGGAAGTCAGGGCATCAACGGACATCGGAGCAGCGACCACGACAACGAAGGGCCCGCATAATGCAGGCAATGGTCGACCATACGATACCCACTGGCGCCACCCGTTCCGGCCCACGCTGGACCCTGATCTCGCTGCGCCCGCGGGGCCAGAACGTGGCGCTGCGCCGCGCCGTTGCCGGGCTGGGCGGGAATGTCCTGGCCCTGGCGCCCTGGCGCCTGCAGCGCCTGCATGGCACGGCTGTGGTGCGCCAGCTGCAACGCGCGCTGAACTGCGACCGGGTGGTGTTCACCAGCCCGGCCGCCGTGGCCGCAGCCGCGTCCCTGCTGCCGCTGGCCGACGTGCAGCGCAGCCCGTGGCTGACCGTGGGCGAAGGCACTGCGCGCGCATTGCAGGCACACGGCATCGCCGAGGTGCACGCGCCGCAGCGGATGGACAGCGAGGGGCTGCTGGCGCTGCCGGTGCTGGCCGACGTACAGGGCCTGCGCATCGGCCTGGTGACCGCCCCCGGCGGGCGTGGCCTGATTGCCGCGCAGCTGCAGGCGGCGGGCGCCACGATCGAACGTGCCGATGTCTACCAGCGTCGCCTGCTGCGACTGCCCCCGCGAACGCTGGCGCGATTGGCGCATTCAGCACAGCCGTGGGTGCTGGCGGTGAGCAGTGGCGAAGCCCTGCAGCATTTCTGGCAACAGCTTCCGCCGGCCGGGCAACAGCGCCTGCGGGCGTCTGCCCGCGTGGTGGTTGCCAGTGACCGCCTCGGCGAACAGGCGCAGGCGCTCGGCCTGCAGCGCATCACACGCAGCGCCGGCCCCACCGCTGCGCAGCTGGTGGCCGCCGCACACGCCACGCTCACCGTCCCGGCAGCGACCTGAACAGGGACGTGGATCACGCTTGCCGCTGTCGTCGGCAACGGTGATGCTGTGCACAACGCAGCCTGCCGGCACCCCGACCGGCGCCGTTGCCGACAAGGAAGCCCGATGAACGATACGCCGCCCGCACCCCCTCCCCGTCGACCCGTGCGCTGGCTGCTGCCGCTGGCCGCCGTGGTCGTGCTCGGCGCGGGCGGTTATGCCGGCTGGTACGTCTGGCAGCAGCAACAGCGCGAACAGGAAGCGCAGGCACAGACCACGGCCGTACAGCTGAAGGGCCTGGAGGCCACGCTGGATGCGCTGCGCCGCGACCAGCGTGCGACCAGCCAGCGCCTGCAGGACGCGGCGACCACCAACCGCGTGCTGCGCGACGAGATGCTGGGACTCTCGCAGCGCAGCGCTTTGCTGGAAGAGAACCTGGCCAAGCTGGCCGACAGCGCCAACCAGGGCCGCCAGGCGGTGCAGCGCGACGAGGCCGAGCTGCTGCTGACCCAGGCTGCGCAGCGTCTGAACTACGCCGACGACGTGGACGGCGCACGCCGCCTGTATGCACAGGCCGCCACCGCGCTGGCCGATCTGCCCGACGCCGACGGCCTGAACCTGCGCCAGGCGCTGGTGCAGGAGCGCGAGGCACTGGATGCGCTCGGCAGTGGCCCGCGCGTGCAGTCGCTGCAGCGCCTGGATGCTGTGGCCCGGGCGTTGCAGGGCCTGCCCTCGCAGATCACCGGCACGACCGGCAGCAGCACCGCCAAGCCGTGGTGGCAGGCCACGCTGGCACCGTTCGTGGACATCACCCCGAGCCGCCAGAACGGCCCACTGACTGCCGCCGAACAGCGCAACGCCGACGATGCCCTGCAGCTGGAACTGACGTTGGCGCGTGCCGCGATCGAGCGCGGCGACCGCCCGGGCCGAAACACCGCATTGGACCGCGTGGAGCACTGGGCACAGCGGCGCTGGCCGGATTCACCGGCCCTGCGCGCACAACGTGCTGAACTGAAGGCCCTGCGCGAACTTCCGCTGCAGGCCAGCGACGCTGTTCTTGGCAGCACCCTGCAACAACTGCGCACCCAGACCGACCGGAGGTAAGCCCGCATGAAACCCCTGCAATCCCTGGTCGTGCTGTTGCTGGCCGTGGCCATCGGCGTGGTCGCCGCGCAATGGCTCGGCGCCGATGACCTGAACCGCTTCGGCGAAGTGACCCTGCGCTACGGCGGCTACGACTATCACAGCAACCTGCCGAAGGTAGCGCTGCTGGCAGTGATCACGGTGCTGGTGCTGTGGCTGCTGTGGAGCCTGATCGCTGCACCGTTCCGTGCCTGGGGCCGCTACCGCCGCAAGCAGGGCCGGGTGCGCCTGATCGACGGCCTGCAGGCCTACGAGCATGGCCAGTGGCAGCGTGCGGAGAAGCTGCTGGACGGCGCCGCCAGGGACCCGGAAGTGAGCGCGGTGGCACTGGCCACTGCCGTGCGCAGCGCGCAGGCACGGGCCGACGGCCCCGCCGGAGACGCGCTGCTGCAGCGCCTGGGTGAAAGTGACGCCACCCTGCAGGCACTGCTGCGCGCCGAACAGCTGCTGGCGCGCGATCTGCCGGTCGATGCGATCAACGCGCTGGACGTAGCGGCGATCCAGCCGCTGCCACCACGCGGCCTGTGGCTGCGTACCGAAGCGCTGGCACAGGCCGGCCGCGCCCACGAAGCGTATGGCCAGCTGGGTGCGCTGCGCCAGAGCAAGGTGCTGCCGGCCGACGCGAACAGCGAACTGGAGGCACGCCTGGCCGCACAGGCGCTGCTGGAAGCGGCCGACGTCAACGCGCTGGCCGCACAGTGGGAGGCCACCCCGAAGGCGCTGCGCCCCACCCCGGACGTGGTGGGCGCCTATGCCAGCCGTGCGGTGGCGCTGGACTGGGATGAGCCGGCGCTGCTGGCGCTGGAACAGGCACTGGACCAGCGTTGGAATGACGATCTGGTGGCGCTGTATGGCCGCCTGCCCGCCGAGCGCCTGGCCACCCGCCAGGCCAATCTGGCACGCTGGCGCAACGTGCACGATGACTCGGCCGCCCTGCGCCTGGCACAGGGCCGCGTGGCCCTGGCCCAGCAGCAATGGGATGCCGCCGATGCGTTCCTGCACGAGGCCATTGCCGCTGGCGCCGGGGCACCGGCGTGGGAAGCGCTGGGTGAGCTGTTTGCCCAGCGTGGCGAACACGCGCTGGCCGCGCAGTGCCTGGCCAATGCGCTGCGCCTGCAGCGCGGCGAGGACAGCGTGGAACTGGTGCGTGGCACCGAGACGCCGCTGCGCGCCACGGTGGAGGAGCAGCCCATCGTTGCACAGCCGCCGGTGTATGACGCCAACGAAGAGCGCGACGAGTTCGGCAACCCGCGGTTGCCCTGATGGGTAGTGCCGGCCGCTGGCCGGCATTCACCGGTGAATTTGGCACCGTGCCAAGCAAGCTTGGCACCCACCAGAGCAACAGTCCGAGCAACAACGAAAACGCCGCCCATTGGGCGGCGTTTTCATATGTGGAACCCGGTAGTCGCAGCGATCAGCGTTCGACGATCGCCACCACGCCCATGCCGCCGGCGGTGCAGATCGACACCAGCGCACGGCCACCGCCGCGTTCGGCCAGCTGCTTGGCTGCCGTGGCGATCACGCGTGCGCCGGTAGCGGCGAACGGGTGGCCGGTGGCCAGCGACGAGCCCAGCAGGTTGATCTTGTCCGGGTCGATGCGGCCCAGCGGCGCGTCCAGGCCCAGGCGGTTGCGGCAGTAGTCCTCGCTCTCCCACGCACGCAGGGTGCACAACACCTGCGCGGCAAAGGCTTCGTGGATCTCGTAGATGTCGAAGTCCTGCAGGGTCAGGCCGTTGCGCTTGAGCATCTCCGGCACCGCGATGGTCGGTGCCATGAGCAGGCCTTCGCCGTGCACGAAGTCCACCGCGGCCACGTGCGCGTCACGCAGGTAAGCCTGGGGTTCATGGCCATGCGCGCGTGCCCACTCTTCGCTGGCCAGCAGCACTGCAGCGGCACCGTCGGTCAGCGGGGTGGAGTTGGCGGCGGTGAGCGTGCCACGCCCGGAAACCTTGTCGAACGCCGGCTTCAGCGTGGCCAGCTTTTCCAGCGAGGTGTCCGGGCGCAGGATGTTGTCGCGCTCGACGCCACGGAACGGTGCGATCAGGTCGTTGAAGAAGCCACGCTCGTAGGCGGCGGCCAGCTTCTTGTGCGACGACACCGCCCACTCATCCTGCGAGTCGCGCGAGATGTTCCACTCCTTCGCCATGTCCTCGCAGTGGTCGCCCATGCTCTTGCCGGTGCGCGGCTCGGCCACGCCCGGGAACTCGGGCTTGAGCTCGGAGAACTTGAAGCCGGCGGTGAGCGCACGGATCTTGTCGCCGGTGCTCTTGGCGCGGTTGGCCGCCAGCAGGCGTGCACGCAGTTTCTTGCCGTAGACGATCGGCACGTCGGAGGTGGTGTCCGAACCACCGCCGATGCCCGATTCGATCTGGCCCAGCGCGATCTTGTTGGCCACGGTGATGATGCTGTCCAGCGAGGTACCGCAGGCACGCTGCAGGGTGATGCCCGGGGTCAGCGGCGACAGGCCGGACGACAGCGTGGCTTCGCGGCCCAGGTTCCAGTCGCTGGAGTGCTTGATCACTGCACCCATCGCCACTTCACCCAGCTGCTGACCATGCAGGCCGAACCGTTCGACAAGCGCACCCAGCGTACGGACCGACATGCCGAGGTTGCCGACATCCGAATACGCGGTGTTCTGGCGGCAGAACGGAATGCGGACGCCACCGAGGATGGCGACGGGACGAGCGTTGGGCATGGAGATACCTGGCATGGATGAGGGTGTCTGCAACATGGCCTGCACGACGGAGCAGGCATAATGGAGCCAAGTGTAGCTGCCGCCCTGTGATGGGCCAACCGTGGAACCATGAGCAAACCCGACCCCGCGATGAATGCCCTTGGCGTGCTGGCCCTGGAACTGGCCGGCGGCGAAATCCCCCGCCAGGCGGTGCTCAGCGCTGAACAGGCCGGTGAACTGGCCGAACGCGTCGGCCGTGACCTGGCCAAGCTGGTGCCACAGGTGGCCGAGCTGGACCTGGTGTTCGCCGCCGCGCATTTCGACCCGGCCGAAGTGCTGCGTCCGGGCTGGCCGATCCATCGCCGCCTGGAAGAACTGCAGATGCGTGCCCCGGGCCGCAACCAGGGCCCGCGCCTGCTGGCCTTCGGTACCGATGCGGAAGGTGACGTGCCACTGCCGTTCCAGGCCGATGCCGCGCTGGTGGGCGGTGGCCTGCGCGTGGTGCCGTTCCTGCTGACCGGCAACGACGTGGCCACCACCAGCGCGGTCGCCGATGCGCTGGAAGAAACCTTGCTGGCCAACGGCATGGCGCACGCCGACACCGCGCTGATGGCGCAGAACACCTTCGGTGCCCGCATCGAGCACGCGCGCTATTTCACCGTGAACGACCTGGCCGCGATGATGTCGATGCAGTACGACAACCAGGGCCTGGCCGCACTGTGGCCGCTGATCGAGACCGCGATCATGGCGCCGGGCGAGGACGAGTGGCTCAATGCCGCGCCCGAGCCGCTGCTGCGCTATACGCATGGCGAAGCACGCATGGCGTTGTTCGACCCGGCCGGTTGGTGCGCGCACTACAGCCACAGCAAGAACGACTGCGATCGCCTGAAGGGCATCTACGAGCAGTTCCTGATGCGCCAGCGACAGATGGCCGCGGTGCTGGAAGCACATGGCGTGCCGGTACTGTTCGTGCACTGCGAAGCCGGGCAGGACGCGCGCGAGCTGCTGGCGCGCTGACAGGAAGCGGCCGCCGCGTGTTGTAGCGCCGAGCCCATGCTCGGCTCAGGCCGCCGGAAGAGCAGCCGAGCGTGGGCTCGGCTCTACAGAAAGCGATGCAAAGAAAAACGCCGGCTTGTGCCGGCGTTCTTTGTTTCTTACGGGGCCTTCTGGATCACCGCACAGGCCAGGCGCGCGCCGGCATTGCCGGTCGGCTGGGTCTTGTAGTCGTCCGCATCGGCGTGGACGATCAGGCCGCGGCCGATGATGTCGAAGTCATCACCCTTGCCGATGTTGACGTTGCTCGACACCGGGCCGTCGATGGTGGCCACGCCCTTGTCGTCGGCCTTGATGTTGGGCATGTCGCCGCCGTGGTGCGGATCGGTGGCGACGTTGCCGTGATCCTGCTTGCCCGGGTTGAAGTGGCCGCCGGCGCTCATGCCGTCCGGTGCGCTGCAGTCGCCCTTCTCGTGGATGTGGAAGCCATGTTCGCTGCCCGGTTTCAGGCCGGTGATCTGGCCGGTCACGTGGACCTTGCCATCAACCACCTTGAAGGTGACGCTGCCCTTGGCCTCGTTGCCCTGGGTCGGTGCCAGTTCGGCCGTTGCCGAAGCATCGCCCGTCGGTGCAGCCGCCGGTGCCGGCGCTGCAGCCGGTTCGGTGGTGGCGCCGTCAGCCGGCGCGGCCGGCGGGGTTTCAGTCTGCGGCGCGGCGGGCTGCTGGTTGCAGGCCGCCAGGCCCAGCGCGGCGATGGCCGCAAACAGCGAAGTGTGGATCAGACGCATTGGAATCTCTCCCTCGATGATGCCTGCAGTGATCAGCGGACGACCCGGATCACGCCACAGGCGATGCGGACGCCGGCATTGCCGGCGGGCTGGCTGCGATAGTCGTCGGCGTTGGCATGCACGACCAGTGCGCGTCCGGCGATATCGGTGGCGGCGCCTCCGCCAAGGGTAACCCCCTTGAGGTGGATATCGACGTTGGCGCGGCCCTGGGCATCGGCACGCAGATTGTCCATGTCGCCCAGGTGGTGCTTGCCGGTGCCGGCGCGGCCATGCGCAGCACCACCGGGATTGAAGTGATTGCCGGCACTGCTGGCATCCACCGCACTGCAGTCGCCGCGCTCATGGATGTGGAAGCCGGCCTGCTGCATCGGCTGCAGGCCACCGACCAGGCCGGTGATGTGGATGCCACCGGGCTCCACCATCAGCGCGATGCGGCCACTGACGATGCTGGCCGAGGCCGGTGCGAGATTGGCCTCGCCCTGCTTCGCAGCACTGACCACGGTCGGCGGTGGCGGCGTGGGTTCGGCCTTCTTCGGCGCACTGCCACAGGCAGACAGCAGCACGGCGGCGGACAACGGCAGGATGGCAAAGGGCAGACGCATCGAAGACTCCTTGCAGGTGACACTAAGCATTGCATCGTCCATGAACGATCAACGGTTCGGCAAGCCGGTGCGAGGATCGCGTGCAGGGACCGTTCAATGGCCCCCGCGACGGCGCCCGGCGCCCAGCTTGCGGGTAAGGGTATTGCGGCCGAGGCCGAGACGGGCAGCGGCTTCGGCGCGGCGGCCGTGGGTGATCTGCAGCGCGGCCTCCAGCAGGGCATGGTCGACCCGCTCGCGCACCTGCGCGTGCAGCCCTTCCACGCCTTCGGCCAGCTGACGGCGCGCCCATTCGGCCAGCAGCGCTTCCCACTGCCCCGGATCGGCTGCGCTGGTACTGCTGCGGCGCCCGCGCGCGCGGTTCAGCGCGGTATCGACATCGGCCACGCCGATGGTGTCGGCGGCGGCCAGCGCGGCCATCCGCCAGCACACGTTTTCCAGCTCGCGCACATTGCCCGGCCAGTCGTGCTCGCGCAGCGCCTGCAGGGCCGCGGCGGTCAGGCGCTTCGGCGGCGTATCCAGCTTGCGTGCGGCGGCAGCCAGGAAGGTGCTGGCCAATTGCGCGATGTCCTCGCGGCGCTCGCGCAGTGGCGGCAGCTGCAGGCGCACCACGTCCAGGCGGTGCAGCAGATCTGCGCGGAACTTCCCGTGCGCGACCAGTCCCTCCAGATCCTGGTGGGTGGCGGCCACCACGCGCACGTCGACGCGGATCAGCTCGCGGCCACCGACGCGGAAGAACTCACCCTGCGCCAGCACACGCAGCAGGCGGGTCTGCAGCGGCAACGGCATGTCGCCGATCTCATCCAGAAACAGCGTGCCACCGTTGGCCTGCTCGAAGCGGCCGATGTGGCGGCGCTGCGCACCGGTGAAGGCACCGGCCTCGTGGCCGAACAACTCGCTTTCCAGCAGCTCGGACGGGATTGCAGCGGTATTGAGCGCGACGAACGGACCCAGCGCGCGCGGTGATTCGCGATGCAGCGCGTTGGCCACCAGCTCCTTGCCGGTGCCGGTCTCGCCGGTGATCAGCACCGCCAGCGGTGCCTGCGCCAGGCGACCAATGGCGCGGAACAGCGCGCGCATCGGCGGCGTATCACCCACCAGTTGCGGCGGCTGGTCGCTATGCGCTTCCGCCGCAGGTGTGGGTGCCGCGAGTGCCGGTGCAACGGCCGGCAACACCCGCTGCGCCAGTGCCACCGCATCGTCCAGATCGAACGGCTTGGACAGGAATTCATGCGCGCCACCGCGGAACGCACCGGCCGTGCTGGCGACATCGGTATAGGCCGACATCACCACCACCGGCAGCTGCGGCAGCGCGGCCTTGAGCTTGTCCAACAGCACCAGGCCATCGTCGCCAGGCATGCGCACATCGGTGAACAGCAGCGCCGGCGGCGCGCCTTCGCCCAGGGCCTGCAGGGCAGCCGCAGCGCTGTCGAAATCGACAACCTGGTAGCCCGCCTCGCGCAGCGCGGTGCACAGCACGAAGCGCACGGCACGATCGTCATCGACCACCCAGATGCGCTGCGGGGACGAAGAAGACTCAGACATCGCGCGGGGCCTCCTCGGCCGGGGCGGCGCCACTGACGATCGGCAGCAGCAGAGTGAACACGGTATGGCCCGGGCGCGAGCGGTAGGTCAGCGTGCCGCGGTGCTCGCGCGCCACCTGCTGGGCCAGCGCCAGGCCCAGGCCAGTGCCTTCGGCGCGGCCACTGACCAGCGGCAGGAACAGGTGTTCGGCCAGTTCCTCCGGCACGCCACGGCCGTCGTCGGCGATCTCCAGGCGCAACGCCAGCGTGTGCAGCTGCTCGGCGATGCGCACGCCATGCTCCACGCGGGTGCGCAGGGTGATGTTGCCGGCGCCGGCCTGGATCGCGTTGCGCACCAGGTTCCACACCGCCTGGGTGAGGCGGTCGGCGTCGCCGTGGAATTCGGGAATGCTGGGGTCGTAGTCGCGCTGCAGGCGCACCGCCCAGCCGGCCTCGTTCTCGGCCAGGCGCAGCACGCGCTCGAGCGCGGCATGGATATTCAGTTCCGCATGCGGCGCGGCCGGGGCCGGCGACAACAGCTGGTCGAGCAGGCCGTTGAGGCGCTCGATCTCCGAGCCGATCAGCTCGATCAGTTCGCGTTCGCTGGCATCGCGCTGGGCCGCGCGGCGGGCCAGCAGCTGGGCCGCGCCCTTCAACCCGGCCAGCGGGTTGCGCAGCTCATGGGCCAGCCCCTTCAGCGCTGCACTGAGCGCGCTGGGCAGGGCCTGGGTCGGGTCGAGCCCGGGGAATTCATCGACCGGATGCGCCTCCAGCAACCAGCCGCCATCGTCGCGCCGGCTCATCCAGCCCTCGGCGAAGCGCGGCGCCTCGCCGGGCACCGCCAGCGCCAGCCGGTTCAGGCGCAGGCTGTCGCGCTCATCGCGTGCCAGGAAGTGGGCCAGGGCTTCGCCCTGCACTTCCAGTGCGGCCAGTGGCTGGCCCAGCAGGCGGCGACCGCTGACGCCCAGCCAGCGCCCGAAGGCCGGGTTGCAGCCGATGATGCGGCCATCGGCCGCTGCCCAGGCCAGCGGCGTGCCCAGGGCATCGAGGGACGGCGGGGGGGCGGGGTCGGACATTGCACCAATGTAGTGCAAAACGCGGGGTTCGGGGTCAGAGCCCTTTCCAGGCGGAAAGGGATCTGACCCCATGCGCTGCGGGGTCCGGGGTCGGATCCCTTTCCGCCTGGAAAGGGCTCTGACCCCCTGCCGCAGGTCGAGCAAGCTCGACCACGACCCCATGCGTGGCCGGTTACAGCTTCATGTTGAGGCCGACGAACACGCTGCGGCCCGGTGCCGGCGAGAACATCGGGCGGGCGCTGTCCCAGAAGAAGCTGTCGTACCAGGCGTAGGCGTACTCGCGGCCGGTCACGTTCTTCAGCTGCAGGTCCACGCTGAAACGCGGGGTGAGCTGGTAGGCCGCGCTGAGGTCGAGCACGGCGAAGCCGCCGAACTTGCCGGCCACGTTGCGCTCTTCCAGGTAGTAATCGCCCTGTGCACGTGCCTGCAGGCCCAACCGCAGCGCATCACAGGCGCGGTAATCCACGCCCAGGTTGCTGATATGGCGCGGGGTGGCGGCCACTTCGCGGCCCTGCAGTGAAATGCTGGCATCGCGGTCGTCGCGGGTGATCTTCGCTTCCTGGTAGGCGTGCGACGCCCACACCGTCCAGTCGTCGCCCAGCTGCATGCTCAGCTGCGCATCCACGCCGCGCCGGCGGGTCTTGCCCAGGGTGACCGTCGTACCGGTAGCCGGCATGTTGGATACCTCGTTCTCTGCATCCTGCTGCCACACCGCCAGGCGTGCCTGGCTGCCGGCAAACGGCTGGAACTTCAGGCCCAGCTCCATGCCGGTGTTGTTGGACGGCTGCATCGGCGCCTGCCCCGGGGTGAGGTAGGCCGGCGCCGTGGAGCCGGTGAGCACCTGGAAGGTGCGGCCCCAGTTCGCGTAGACGTGGGTGGCCTGGCCCAGGCTGTGGATGATGCTCAGCTTGGGCTGGCCGATGCTGCCGTAGTCCTGCAGGCGGCCGCTGAGGCCGTTCATCAGGTGGGTGCGGCCACTGAAACGGTCGACGCGGTAGGCCGGCACGATCTTCCAGGCCTCGACGGGCTGGTAGACGGCCTGCACGTAGGCGCCCCAGTTGTCGAAGCTGTGGCGATCGTTGTTCTGCACCCGTGCCGGTGGCTGGTTGAAATCGGTGGGTTCGGCGTAGGCGTAGCGCTCGCGGAGGTAGCCGTTGTCCTGCTGCTCGTAGTTCAGGCCACCTTCGACGGTGAGCGTGGGGCTGGCCTGCCAGGTGAGCGTGCTGAGCAGGCCATGCTGCCGCTCGTCCCATACGCGGCGCTGGCGCGGCAGGTTGCCGGTGGGCAGGTCGCTGAAGGTCACGCGACGGTCGTCTTCGTAGCGGTTGTAGTACAGCCGCGTGCCGAAGGTGATTGCGTCGGACAGCTTCATGTCCAGGTGCGCGGCAAGCTGGCGCATGTCGCGGTCATCGCCATCGTTGCCGTTGCGCAGGTCGCTGCCACGGCGGTGCGTGCGCAGCTCGTCGGCGGTCATGAAGCCGGGTTCGTCGGCTTCGTGGTGGTACGCACGCGCGGTCAGGCCCACGCGCAGGCCGTCGTCCAGCGAGCCATAGAACCACTTGCCGCCCAGCGAATATTTCTTCGAGGTGTCGTGGTCGCGGTAGCCGTCGCTGGCCTGGGTGCCGACGAAATAGTTCTGGGCGAAGCCATTGGCTTCACGGCCGACTGCCAGCTGCGCATCGCGGGTGTTGTAGCTGCCGTAGGCCAGGCGCGCGTCGGTGTAGCTGCCACCCTGGCGCGTACCGAAGTTCACGTTGCCGCCGATGTTGTGCAGGCCATAGCGCGGATCGTTGGTACCGCGCACTACTTCGATGTAGCTGATGTCGAGCGGGAACAGCATGTCGATGAAGCGCTGGTTGCCGCTGTTGACGTTGCTGGGGATGCCATCGATCAGCGTCTTGATGGCATTGAGGTAGCCCTCACCGTTGAAGGCGCGGAAGCTGATCTTGCCCGATTCAGCACCCTGCCGGGTTTCGGTGAGCTGGATGCCGGGCATCTGCCCGAGCAGTTCCCAGCTGTGCGAGACGTTGCGGTTTTCAATCTGGTCTGCACCCAGGACGTCCACCGAGGTCAGCACCTGGTGCGCACTGAGCTGGCCTTCGCCGTGCTGATGTACCTGCACCTTGCCGAGGGTGAGCGCGGCGTCGGCAGACTGTGCGAGTGCTTCAGGGGCGAACGGTGCGGCCGCGAGGGCGGCCACCAGGGTGGGAGTCTTCATGGGAAAGGGACGGTTGCGATGAAATGTAATCATATAACATTTCATGTGCCCGCTTTTGCAGCGTCGAGCAAGGCTCGGCGCTAAAAGGGCGGGTGCCGGAAGGGACTACACCGGGTAGCCGGTGGCTTCCCGTGCCTTCTTCCAGGCGGCTTCGAATTCACGCGCGGAGATTTCGTCGTCCTCGTCGAAATCCAGGAACGACACCGGCTGGTCGGCCAGCAGGAAGCGGTCGTCGCTGTGGGCATGCTCGTCGGCCCAGACCATCCTGGTGCCGTAGATTTCCACCTGCCGCACGATCTTCTCGCCGCGCGCCTCCATCAGCACGTTGCCCTTGCCCAGGCCCGATTCGGCCCAGTGCTTGTAGTACTTCTTTGCGGCGGATTTCGCGCCGGATTTTGCGTTGTGCTTTGCGTAGGTCATTGCAGGAGCCCTGGCCGCAGGCGCGGCCGGAAAGTACGGAATGGCGCCATTATCAGGCATCCGGGGTCAGAGCCCTTTCCTTTGGAAGGGATCCGACCCCTGCTGGTTCAGTTCGGCAGGGGCACGCCCTTCGGCCACAGCATCCAGATGTTGCCCTTCTGCTTCATGTCGCCGGCCAGCTTGCCGGCGGCGTCGCCGCTGCCCCAGTACAGGTCGGCGCGCACTTCACCGGCGATGGCGCCGCCGGTGTCCTGCGCGGCCACCGGGCGCACCACCGGGCTGCCGTCCGGGCGCGTGGTGGACAGCCACAGCAGGCTGCCCAGCGGCACCACGGTGCGGTCCACTGCCACGCTGTAACCGGCGGTGAGCGGCACATTCAGTGAACCGCGCGGGCCTTCCGGGCTGTCCGGGGTGCGCACGAAGAACACGTAGCTGGGATTGCTGCGCAGCAGTTCCGGCACGCGCGCGGGGTTGGCCCGTGCCCAGGCGCGGATGGCGTCCATGGTGACGTCTTCCTTCTTCAGCTGGCCCTGGTCCACCAGCCAACGGCCGATCGCACGGTAGGGGTGGCCGTTCTGTTCCGCGTAGGCCAGCCGCACCTGCTTGCCATCGGCCAGGCGCACGCGGCCGGACCCCTGGATCTGCAGCAGCTGCAGGTCCATCGGGTCGGTCAGCCAGGCCAGCACCGGCGCCTTGGCGCCCTTGGCCGCGATGGTGCCGGCGTCGTCATAGGGCTTGAGTACTTTGCCTTCGACGCGCCCGCGCAGGCGCTTGCCCTTCAGTTCCGGGTAGAGGCTCTCCAGCTGCACCACCACCAGATCATCCGGCGTGCCGTACACCGGCACCGTGGCCTTATCGGTACGGGTAAGACTGCCGGGGTAGATCGGCTCGTAGTAGCCGGTAATCAGCCCGTCGGCCTGATGGCCACCGGCACGTAGCGCGTAGGCATCGAGGTCGCGCTGCAGGAACTGGCGGATCGCGGCCGGGTCCATGTCTGACACCGCGGCGGCGGTGGCGCAGGGTTTGGCCCAGACAGCGTCGTTCTTCAGGCGGGCGCAGCTGCTGCGCCAAGCCACGAAGCCGGCCTGCAGATCAGCATCGGAGACTGCGGGCAGGGCTTTCCAGTCGACCTTGGCGTAGGTGGCCGCCGGCGGCGAGGTCGGCGTGGGCGCTTCGGAGCCTGCGCGCGGAGCGGTGGTGGAACAGCCTGCGAGCACCACCGCTGCCAACAGGGTCCAGTGCGTGCGCTTGAAGAAGGTAGCGGAATCGATCATGCCGCCATGGTGGAGTGCCGGCCGCTGGGCGGCAACCCAGCGCGGGGTCAAGCGTTCATGCGCGGGGTCACGGCATCTGCAGCAGCAACGAATGCAGGATGCGGGCGTCCTCGGCATCGAGCGTCTTCGGCAGGTCGTCGCGGCCACGGAACCGGCGGTGGAAGGCGGCGACGGTGGCTTCGCGGTTGTCGAGCGGATAACCGAAGCGGGCCAGCGCATTCCACGCGTCGAATCCTTCCGGTGCCGCGCCGTCGGCCGCGCGCGGCCACACGCCGAAGCCGGCCTCGGCCAGCTGCTGCCATGGGAAGAAGCGGTTCGGATCCTGCTTGCGCGTCGGCGCCAGGTCGGCATGGCCGATCACCTGGCGCGGCGGGATGTTCAGGCGCGTGGTGAGGTCGCGCAGCAGCACGATCAGCGATTCGATCTGTGCCGCACTGAACGGGCTGCGGCCATCGTTGTCGAGCTCGATGCCGATCGAAGCCGAGTTGAGATCAGTGATGGTGCCCCAGCGCCCGGCGCCGGCATGCCAGGCACGGCGCTCATCGGCGACGAGCTGGTAGCGATGGCCATCGGCGCCGATCAGGTAGTGTGCACTGACCGGTCCACCGCTGTTGGCGGTACGCAGCGTATGCAGGCTCTGCTGCACCGACTTCTGCTCGGTGTGGTGGATGACGATGATGACCGGCGTGCGCGCGTTCTGGTTGGGTGACGGCACCCAGGTGGCGAGCGGGTTGTGCTGCACCGGCGCGGTGGCGGTGCAGGCCGCCAAGGCCAACGCTGAGAGGGCGGACAGCAGCAGGCGAGGGAGACTCATGGTGTGATTCTACCCACAGGCGATGAAGAGTTGCGGTCGCGAGATCCCGGACCAGCACGTCCCGACTTCAGTGTTCGGGGTCGAAGCAGCCGCCGGCCTGAGTGAACCTTTGGACGGCGTCCTCCCCCTCTGTCTCGTACTCGATGGCGAACGGCATGGGCGGACGATGCTTCTTCTGCGGATTCATGCTTCGAAACACTGCATAGCCCTCAAGCACAGCCAATATCTGGGGTCGCGTCAACAAGACGACGTCCTGGGAGTTCCATCGCGAATACACCAGGAAGAAATCGGCTGCCCGCAGGACCGCATGCCCCTCTCCATAGTGGACGCATGCGCTGCCCTCGTCACCCTTTGTGGGCGCAGCAAAGGCACTGCGGGTCCGCAGTTCGCTGCCGCGGCCGAGATGGCCGAAGTCTCCATCCAGCCACGCTGCGATTTCACCGACACCCCGCCCCTGCCCGTGGTGGATGACCGGCGCGTCACCGATCTTCTCTTCTCCGGAAGGAACGTGGCAATCGCCGGTCCAGTAGGGGAAAAGAACTGCATGGATAGTCATTCGAAACCCATTCCCTGGTACCGCAACGGAAACCCCTGTCCCACTTCCGGTCTACCCGACCTGATCAAAGATCACGTCAGTCACGCCTGCCCGCTCAAGGCGTGACTTCACTTCCTCACTGGCGATCAGTGCAGCACCGAAGTTGTCCACATGATCCACATCACCCAGCACCCATTTGCTGCCAATGCCGATGCATGGACGGAGACTGAAATAGTTCACGCCTGCTCCTTGCGCACTGGTCGCCGTTCGGAATCTGGGGCGACACCCGCCCCGGCAATGGGACAGGTCATCGTGATCCAGAGCATAGCTTGAAGGAAAAAGGCATCTTCTACGAGAAGCCGTTCCGCAAAAGGCGCTTCAGGCGATGGGGAACAGCGGCCCACGACTCCAGGGCACTCCGGCATCGGAGAACATCCGTTCGATCTCATCCTGGAATCCTGGATGAAATGTCGTCTCACCGCTCGACTGCGAACGGAGGTAACGCGAGACCAGATCCAGGCACAGCTCCGTCGCTTCCATGTAGGTATCCAGCCACAGCAACTGCCCCTCGTCGGAAAGCTGATCTGGGCGGACAACCGAGAGCTTGTGGCAGAAGGCATCGATGCTGGGAAGCCCGAGCTCCGCAGGCAGGCCGTAAGTTAGCCGCCACAGACCGGCGGAAAGGCAGCGATAGGTGAGCTCCACGGCGAAGCTCCAGCGCTCTGGATCTGCTGCGCCAGCCACGCCGCCCACGAATGCATGCGGACTGTAGTCGTCCAAGGTCAGCAGGTAGACATACCATTCGATGTCTTCCATCACTGCTGCGGATGTCGCCTGGATCACACCTGCTCCGTTCTTTAGTCCATCGAAGTCGTTGGAGGCGAACACGCACGCCTGCAGACAGCCATTGAAGCAGGAACGGTAGAGCCACGCCATGCGTGGCTGAGTCGCCGGCAGTGCCAAGCAAGCTTGGCACCCAGCAGAACAGTAGAAGTGCCGACCAACGGTCGGCATCCACCATGGCGGTGGCAGGCGGCCCCGCAGGGCCGCCCGTCATGCATCAGGCCTCGTAGGCAGACTCGCCGTGCGAAGTCACATCCAGGCCGGTGCGTTCGGCCTCTTCGGTCACGCGCAGGCCGACCACGACCTTGACCACCAGCAGGATGACCGCGGTCATCACCGCCGACCACGCCACGGTCAGGCCGACGCTGACCACCTGCACCCACACCTGATGGGCGATATCCAGATCGGCCTTGGTACCGCCCAGCGACTGTGCACTGAACACGCCGGTGAGAATCGCGCCGACGATGCCGCCAACACCATGCACACCGAACACGTCGGCCGTGTCGTCCACTTTGAGCAGACGCTTGAGGCCGGTCACGCCCCACACGCACACCACGCCGGCGACGAAGCCGATCACGATCGCGCCGAGCGGGCCGACCGTGCCGCAGGCCGGGGTGATGCCGACCAGGCCGGCCACCGCACCCGAGGCCGCGCCCAGTGCCGACGGCTTGCCCTTGCCGATCGCTTCCACCAGCGTCCAGCCGAGCACCGCGGCAGCGGTGGCCAGCACGGTGTTGAGGAAGGCCAGCGAGGCCACCGTATCGGCGGCGGCGGCGGAACCAGCATTGAAGCCGAACCAGCCCACCCACAGCAGCATGGCGCCGATGTAGGTAAACGGTACGTTGTGCGGCTTCAGCGCGGTCTGGCCGTAGCCCAGGCGCTTGCCGACGAACCACGCGCCGACCAGGCCGGCCACGCCCGCGTTGATGTGGACCACGGTGCCACCGGCGAAGTCGATCGCGCCCAGTTCACCCAGGTAACCGCCACCCCAGACGATGTGCGCCATCGGGATGTAGCTGAGGGTGAACCACAGTGCCGAGAACAGCAGTACCGCACGGAACTTGATGCGCTCGGCAAAGGCACCGACGATCAGCGCGGTGGTGATGCCGGCGAAGGTCGACTGGAAGGCGACGAACAGGTAGTCCGGCAGGCCCTTGATCGGCGTGTTGCCCACCGAGTCGGGCGTGAAGCCCTTGAGGAAGGCGAATTCGGTGAACGAACCGAAGAATGGATTGCCCGCGCTGAACACCGCGCTGTAGCCGTAGGCCACCCACAGCAGCAGCACCAGCGAGAACACCACCAGGATCTGGCTGAGCACCGACAGCACATTCTTCGAACGCACCAGCCCGCCGTAGAACAGGGCCAGGCCCGGCACGACCATCAGCAGCACCAGCAACGTGGAGGTGAGCATCCAGGCGACGTCGCCACGATCATAGGCGGCGGCCGCTTCGGCCACGGCCGGCGCAGCGGCGGTGGCGGCCGGATCGTGCAGCGGCTCGACCGCCACGCTTTCGCTCGGCAGCGGCGACACCTGGGCCTGGGCGTGGGCGCTGCCCGGCCAGGCACCGGCGGCCAGCGCGCTGAGCAGCATCAGCAGGCACACCAGGTGGAACCGGGCTTGCCACCCGGTGAGAAGGCGCATCTTCATGGGGGGAATCTCCGGAAGGGGGTTACAGCGCGTCGGCACCGATTTCGCCGGTGCGGATGCGGATGACCTGTTCAACGGCGGTGACGAAGATCTTGCCGTCACCGATCTTGCCGGTGCCTGCCGACGACTGGATCGCTTCGATCACCGCGTCGGCACGCTCGTCGGTGACCACCGTTTCGATCTTGATCTTGGGCAGGAAATCGACGACGTACTCGGCGCCGCGATACAGCTCGGTGTGGCCCTTCTGGCGACCGAAACCTTTCACTTCGGTCACGGTGATGCCCGACACGCCTGCATCGGACAGGGCCTCGCGGACCTCGTCGAGCTTGAACGGTCGGATGATGGCGGAGATCAGTTTCATGCGCATGTCCCGAGGGTGGATGGGGCCAGCGCGCCAGCGCGCGTTGGCATCAGGCAACCACGGGTCATCAGGTGATGACCGTGGCTGTTGCACCGGACACGTACAGGGCCGGGACGGCCGTGCCTCTCTCCTTGCACGACCGACGCGGGAGGGAGGGCGGCCCTGGTCGCGTATCCGGTCTCTCTTGCCCCTGTTTCAGCGGACCGGCAGTCCGCTGTACTGCAGCGGGCCAGCGACCCGCTCTACAACGGCGGGCCTGCGCCCGCCTTGCGGCTCCCCAGCCGCGAGAACGGACGCGATGGCGGCGGGCGGGAGGGGGGACCCACCGCCATCGCGCCCGGTCAGCTGGCGTAGTACAGCTGGTATTCCAGCGGGTGGGTGGCCGCGCGGAACTTGGTCACTTCCTGCATCTTCAGCGCGATGTAGCCGTCGATGAAGTCATCGCTCATCACGCCGCCGGCCTTGAGGAACTCGCGGTCCTTGTCCAGCGCTTCCAGCGCCTGGTCCAGCGAGGAGCAGACCTGCGGGATCAGCTTCTCTTCCTCCGGCGGCAGGTCGTACAGGTCCTTGTCGCTCGGTGCACCCGGGTCGATCTGGTTCTTGATGCCGTCCAGGCCGGCCATCATCAGCGCGGTGAAGGTCAGGTAGCCGGACTGGATCGGATCCGGGAAGCGCATTTCGATGCGGCGCGCCTTCGGGTTGGACACCCACGGAATGCGGCACGAGGCCGAACGGTTGCGGGCCGAATAGGCCAGCATCACCGGCGCCTCGAAGCCCGGCACCAGGCGCTTGTAGCTGTTGGTGCCCGAGTTGGCGAAGGCATTGATGGCCTTGGCGTGCTTGAAGATGCCGCCGATGTACCACAGCGCCAGCTGGCTCAGGCCACCGTAGCCGTCACCGGAGAACAGGTTGGTGCCGCCCTTGGACAGCGACTGGTGCACATGCATGCCGCTGCCGTTGTCGCCGACGATCGGCTTGGGCATGAAGGTGACGGTCTTGCCGTTGCGGTGCGCGACGTTCTTGATGACGTACTTCATGCGCAGCAGCTCGTCGGCCTTCTGCACCAGGGTGCTGAACTTGGTGCCGATCTCGCACTGGCCCGCAGTGGCCACTTCGTGGTGCTGCACTTCCACTTCGATGCCGACCTGTTCCAGGGTCTTGCACATTTCCGCGCGCAGGTCGTGCAGGGTGTCGGTCGGCGGAACCGGGAAGTAGCCGCCCTTCACGCCCGGACGGTAGCCGCTGTTGGCGCCGTCATACTTGGCGCCGCTGTTCCACGCCGCTTCTTCCGAGTCGACCTTGAAGAAGGTGTTGCCCATTTCGTTGGCGAAACGGACCGAGTCGAAGATGAAGAATTCCGGCTCCGGGCCGAAGAACGCGGTTTCGGCGATGCCGGAGGACTTCAGGTAGGCCTCGGCACGCTTGGCGATGCCGCGCGGGCAGCGTCCATAGGCCTGCATGGTGGCCGGATCGAGGATGTCGCAGCTGATCACGATGGTCGGATCGGCGTAGAACGGGTCCACGTAGGCGCTGGACGGGTCCGGCAGCAGCACCATGTCCGATTCGTTGATGCCCTTCCAGCCGGCGATCGAGCTGCCGTCGAACATCTTGCCTTCTTCGAACAGCGACGGTTCGACGATGCTGACCGGGAAGGTGACGTGCTGCTCGACGCCACGCATATCCACGAAACGCAGATCGACGAACTCGATCTGGTTGTCCTTGATCAGCTTCTCAACGTTTTCCACGGACATCGGTACGACCTCGGATGGGGATGAATGCCTGCTGAGGTACAGCAATGACCGTGCCAACTTTTCGATACCCGCAAGTCGTTGATTTCAATATGGCTGCCCCGCGCCGGTGCAGAACGGTGCGCACCAAACCGGTGCGCCCGCCAACAGACGCACCCGTTTGGTGCAGCAGGGATCGTCTATCCTCTCGACCTTCTTCCTTCCGCCGCGCGTGCCCGCACCGTCCATGTCCGACCTGCTCTCCGCCCTGCTGCTGGGCATCCTCGAAGGCTTGACCGAATTCCTGCCGATCTCCAGCACCGGCCACCTGCTCATCGCCCAGCACTGGCTGGGTGCCCGCTCGGACTTCTTCAACATCGTCATCCAGGCCGGCGCGATCGTGGCCGTGGTGCTGGTGTTCCGCCAGCGCCTGCTGCAGCTGGCCACCGGCTTGAACCAACGCGAGAACCGTGAGTACGTGTTCAAGCTGGGCGCTGCGTTCCTGGTCACCGCCGTGGTCGGCCTGGTGGTGCGCAAGGCCGGCTGGTCGCTGCCGGAGACGGTCAGCCCGGTGGCCTGGGCACTGATCATCGGTGGCGTCTGGATGCTGCTGGTGGAGGCCTACACCGCGCGCCTGCCCGACCGCGACCAGGTGACCTGGACAGTGGCGATCGGCGTGGGCCTGGCGCAGGTCGTGGCCGGCGTGTTCCCCGGTACCTCGCGCTCGGCCTCGGCGATCTTCCTGGCCATGCTGCTGGGCCTGAGCCGTCGCGCCGCTGCCGCCGAGTTCGTGTTCCTGGTCGGCATTCCCACCATGTTCGCCGCCAGCGCCTACACCTTCCTGGAAATGGCCAAGGCCGGGCAGCTGGGCAGCGAGAACTGGACCGACGTGGGCGTGGCCTTCCTTGCCGCGGCCATCACCGGCTTCGTCGTAGTGAAGTGGCTGATGGGCTACATCAAGTCGCACCGGTTCACCGCCTTTGCGATCTACCGCATCGCGCTGGGCGCCGCGTTGCTGCTGTGGTTGCCTTCCGGCAGCTGAACAGCGCCGGCCGCACGGTAACCCCATTGCCGGCCCCACCCCGTTTTCCCCACGGTTCCCCAAGGAGAATCACCATGAACCGCAAGCTCACCCTGCTCCTCCCGCTGGCCCTGATGGCCGCCTGCAGCCAGACCCCGGCCCCGGCCGGCAATGGCGGCGACGACGTGGCCCCGGCCGCGACCAAGGCAGCGGACCAGCAGACGCTGGCGCACCTGGATGCGCAGCGCCTGCAGAGCCAGCACTGGCTGCTGCAGCAGGCCACCGGCGCCGACGGCAAGCGCATCGACGCGCTGTTCGCCCGCGAAGACAAGCCGGTCACCCTGGACTTCGCTGATGGCCGCCTGTCGGTCAGCAACACCTGCAACCGCATGGGCGGCGGCTACACCCTGGCCGACGGCAAGCTGACGGTCAGTGCGATGGCCTCGACCATGATGGCCTGCACCGACAAGGCGCTGATGGCGCTGGACGAAGCCGTGTCGAGCCGCCTGCAGGGCGAACTGAAGGCCGAGCAGGATGCTGATGGCAAGCTGACCCTGACCAACGCCAAGGGCGACGTGCTGGTGTTCAACCCGGAACCGACCGCTGAAACCCGCTACGGCGGCGCCGGCGAAACCGTGTTCCTGGAAGTGGCCGCCAAGACCGAGAAGTGCTCGCACCCGCTGATCCCGGACTACCAGTGCCTGCAGGTGCGCGAAGTGAAGTTCGACGACAAGGGCCTGAAGCAGGGTGAGCCGGGCAAGTTCGAGAACTTCTACGGCAACATCGAGGGCTACACCCACGAAGACGGCGTGCGCAACGTAGTGCGCGTGAAGCGCTACGAAGTGAAGAACCCGCCGGCCGATGCGCCGTCGCAGGCGTATGTGCTGGACATGGTGGTCGAGTCGGCCATCGAGAAGTGATGTAGAGCCGACTGTCAGTCCGCTGGCACTTGAAGGGCGGCCGCAAGGCCGCCCTTCTTCGTTGTGCGTCGTAGAGCCGAGCCCATGCTCGGCTGCTGTCTATCGGGAAAAGCAGCCGAGCATGGGCTCGGCTCTACAGAAGCACATTGCCCGCTCAGGCCAATGCGGGGTTCAAGGTGTAGGTACCGTGCAGCGTCGCTTCGGCCAGCACGTGGCCGTGCATGGCCCGGTACGCGTCGGCGGCGGTGAAGCGTGCCGGCAGCTGCAGCGATGCCACGTCCAGCGCGAACACGCGGAAGAAGTAGCGGTGCACGCGCTCGTCGTTGAACGGCGGATAGGGGCCGTCGTAGCCCAGGTAGTCACCGGCCATGTCCGGGTTGCCGGCGAACCAGCCGGTGAAGTCGTTCAGGCCCTGGCGGCTGCCGGCCGGCCCGGCCGGCGTGGTCTTGCCCTTCACCACGAAGCCGTCGCTGCAGCTGCCTGCGACAATCTCGCGCACCGAAGCCGGAATATCGGCCATCACCCAGTGCACGAAATCACAGCGGGGCTGGTCGCGCGGCACGCTCATGTCGGTGCGGCCGACCGTCTCCGGCACGGTCGGCACGTCCGGATCGACGCATACCAGCAGGAACGAACGGGTGCCCTCCGGCACATCGCTCCAGGCCAGGTGCGGATTGCGGTCCGGTGCGAAGCCCGCCGCATCGCCTGCGGCGAATTCGCGGTCGATCGGTGCACCGTTGGTCAGGCTGTGGCTGCTCAGTTGCATCGGCGTGTCCTCACTCTTCCGGGTAACCCAGGCGCACCGCGATCGGGGTGAGCTTGGCGAAGGCGGCGCTCATCACGTCGCGGTAGTTGCGCCAGTGGCCCGGCGGGAAGCGCGGCGCGCCCAGCTGCGCGGCCGGCGGCATCGGCCGCTCGAACAGTCGGCCCAGCAATTCGGCCATCGCCTGCGGATCGTTGCCGATCTGGTCGATGCGCAGCAGCACCTGCGGATACAGATCGTCCTCGTGCAGGGCGGCGACCTGGGCCAGCGCGCGCGCCAGCCATTCGCTGGCTTCGGCCAGCGAGGTCATCGCCAGCGGTGCGGCGGCACCGTAGGCCACCCAGTCCAGCAGCATGTCGCGCGGGTCGCGCAGCACCACCAGCAGGCGGCCCTGCGGCAACTGCGGGCGCAGCGCCCACAGCAGCGCGTTGTCCCACCACAGCAGCCAGTCGATGATCGCGTCGTCCTGCACGCCGCGCGACGGCAGCTGTTCGCGCCAGCGCTGCACCAGCCGCTCCGGCGTCAGCACGCCGGAGGCGAGGTCCTGCAGCGTGTGGTAGTTCTGGAACGCGTCGTCGGGTGCGTTGGAGGTATAGCGGTCGCTGCGCAGCACCGGGCTGGCCGCGGCCAGGCCGGTCGCCACGCGCTCCACGCCCGACCCTGGCGCGCCCCACAGGAAGATCGGCGCGGAGCTGGCATCGCCGTCGATCTCGCCCTTGTCCGGCCAGCTCGGCGGTGCCTTGGCCTGCGGCGGCAGCGGCAGGCGCTGTGGGGCCTGGTCGGCCTGCAGGGCCAGCCAGGTCTGCAGCGCATCTTCGTGCTGCCCGGCGCGATCCTGGATCTCACCCAGCCAGGTGCGCAGGTCGGCGCGGTGGCCTTCCGGTGCCATGTCGATCAGCGCCTGCACGCGGGCGACCGCGGCGGCCGGATCGCGCTGCAGCAGGCCTTCGACCAGGCGGGTTTCGCCGCTGACGCGGCCCGGTTCGAGGCTGACGATGCGCTCGGCGATCGCTTCGGCCTGGGCGTGTTCGCCCACCATGTCGTGCAGGCGCAGGCGCGCTTCCAGCGCAGGCAGGTGGCCCGGCATCGCGTCCATCCAGCGCTCGACCGTGGCGGCGGCGGTGGCACTGCCGACCTCCTCCACCGCCAGGCGTGCCAGCCACAGGTCGTGCAGCTGCGGGTGCTGCTCCAGGGCGGCATCCAGTCGTGCGCGGGCCTCGTCTTCGCGACCCAGGCGCTGCCAGGACATCAGCAGCAGCTGCAGCACGTCGCGGTCATCAGGCAGCGATTCCAGCAACGGCAGCAGGTGCTCCAGCGCCTGCAGCGGCTGGCCGCTGCGCAGTGCCAGTTCGCCGGCCAGGCGGCGCATCGAAGGCGTATCCAGGCCTTCCTGCTGCAGCGCGATCTGCATCGCCTCTGCCGCAGCTTCCAGGTTGCCCTGGCGCATGGCCAGCTGCACCACCAGGCCATGCAATGAGGCGATGGCCGGGTTCAGTTCCAGCACGCGCCGGAACGCCTGCTCGGCGAAAGCCAGCATGTTCTTGCCCAGGTAGGCGAAGCCCAGTGCGTAAAGCACGCGGATGTCGTTGGGCAGGGCCTGGTTGGCGGCCGACAGCAGCTTCAGCGCGCGATCGGCATCATCGCGGCGCAGCGCGATCATGCCATCGATGGTCAGCAGCTCCGGGTGGTCCGGTTCGACACGCGAGGCCAGCGTGGACAGGCGCTGCGCTTCATCGAAATCGTTGCGGCCGATCGCCAGGTGGGCCTGCATCAGGTAGGCAGCGAATGCGTTCGGGTCCAGCCCGGTGGTGCGCGTCAGTGCTTCGCCGGCGCCGTCGAATTGGCGCAGGGCCAGCAGCAGGCCGGCGTGCTGCAGGTGCAGCTGGGCGTTGTCCGGGGCCAGCTGCAGCGCCTGCTGCAGGGCCTCCATCGCGTCCTCGGCCTTGCCCTGCTGCTGCAGCGCAAGCGCCAGCCAGCGGTGGGCCTCGGCCTGGCCGGGTTCATCACGGGTCCACGCCTGGGCCAGCTGCACGGCCTGGTCGGCCTCGTTCTGGCGCAACGCTTGGATGATCTGGTCTTGCATGGCGGTCCGGTTCAAGGGCAAACCCGCATTGTAGCGGCCTGCGCGCCCGTGCCGGTTCAGCCTTGCAGCACGCGCTGCAGGCGCTGCGCCACCCAGCGCTCGGAGAAGCCGTCACCGCGCCAGTTTTCCAGGAAGCCACAGTGTCCGCCCCAGCTGGCGGTTTCCAGATGCGCCTGGTGCGGCAGCTGCCAGTCGCTGAAGGTCGCGTAGGGGATCACCGGGTCGTCCTGCGCCATCAGGATGTCGGCCGGCACCTGCAACGTGGACAGGCGATCACCGGCAATCGAGTAGCCATCGAAATAGGCCTGCAACGAACCGAAACTGGTGTGGCGCTCGACCAGCCAGGCGGTCAGCGCGCGGATGTCCAGTTTCAGTACGCGGTCGTCGCAGTCGCTCAGTTCGGGGAACAGGTCGCGCTTGCGCCGCAGTGAACCGGCCCACTTGCGGCGGAAGTACCAGTCGTACATTGCCGGGCCGTTCTCGATGCTCTCCATGGTCAGCGCCGGGTCCAATACCGGGCATACCGAGGCCACGCGCAGCAGCGGCACGCCGGCCGCTGGCGCGCGCAGGGCCAGGCGCAGCACGAAGTTGCCGCCCAGCGAGTAACCGGCGGCCACCAGCGGCAACTGCGGCCAGCGCTGGGCGATATCGCCCGCGGCATGCACCACTTCGTCGATCAGGTTGGAGTGGAAGATGCCAGGGTTGAGATGATGGGTATTGCCGTGGTCGCGGAAATTCAGCCGCACCACGTCGAAGCCCTGTTCGAGCATGCGCGCGGCCGCCATGCGCATGTAGCTGGATTCGGCGCTGCCTTCCCAGCCGTGCAGCAGCAGGGCCATGCCTTTGGGTTCGCGGCCTTCGATGTGGCTGTGCCAGCCTTGCAGGCGCACGCCATCACCGCCGTCGAGGATCAGTTCTTCGCTGATCGCACCGGTCGCGGCCAGCAGCAGCAGGCCGCGCTGCAGGCGCATGCGGCTGGAGCTGAGCATCGACTGCAGGTGCGGATTGCGCAGCCAGCGCGGGGGCTGGTAGTCAGCCGCGTGCAGCGTCGGCGTGCCGGCGTCCAGGACGGGTGGCGGGATCAGGGCCACCGCACCCTCACTCGGTGCTCATGGCCGCCACGATGCGCGCGCGCGACGTCTCCGCGATGCGCCGACGGCCTTCCAGGTCCTGCGCACCGATCGGTGCCAGGAAGTGCACTTCTGCACGCCGCGCCGGCTCACCGAGCAGGCGCAGGAAATTGGCGAAGAAACTCTCGCCGGGGCCGAACGCGACAATGGTCTGCGCATCGCCCTTGAGCCCGTACACCAGTGCCACCGGCTGCACCGGCACGCCGGTTTCAACCGCGGCCTGGAAGATGCGGGCATGGAACGGGCCTACTTCGTGGCCGCCGCGGGTGCGCCCTTCCGGGAACACGCCCACCGCCTTGCCTTCGCGCAGGCGATCGGCCATCACCTGCATCACGCCACCGAGCGATTCGGTGTTGCCGCGCTGGTGGAAGATGGTCTGGCCACGCGCGGCCAGCCAGCCGACCAGCGGCCAGCTGGCGATCTCGCGCTTGGCGACGAAGCCCATCATGCGCTGGCTGTGCAGGATGCAGATGTCGACCCAGCTGACGTGGTTGGCGACGAACAGCACGGCGCCGGGCAGCGGCGTGCCGATCTGCACCAGGCGGAAGCCGAAGATCCACATCAGCCCGCCCTGCCACCAGTTGACCACTTTGGCCCCCAGGGTCGCCTCGCCCACGCGCAGTTCGCCCCACGGCCGAAGCATGCCGATCAGGATGAGCGGCAGGAACACGATGATGTGGACCAACAGCAGCGGTACGCGGTACAGGTAACGGCACACACGCGCCACGCCGCCGCGGGGGGCCGGAGTGGGGGAAGTCATCCGCGCACGATACCGGAGGGCCGCAGCCGCTGCCAGCCGATTCTGGCCATAAGTCCTATTGACCGCGGCCATGGACGGGAACACGGTGTCCTGTTGGCGGGGCTGTTGGGGGGCGTAGAGCCGGCCTTGCCTTGGCATTTTGTAGAGTCGAGCCACGCTCGACTGCTCCTGGCGCCACATCAACAGCCGTCGAGCATGGCTCGACGCTACGCGGTCGCGGCCGGCCGCCATTGCCCGCAATGGGCCGGTACCAGCTGCAGGTCGCTGACCTGGCGCTGGGTGTGCTGCAGCCGCTGCAGGGTCTGCCGGTAGGTGCCGGTGTGGCCGAGCAGGGCGGTGACCAGCCACGGCGGCGGCACGCCATCGGTGATGGCGGCGCTGGACCAGGCGGCGTCGGCCACCAGGAACACCGGGCGGCCATCGCCCGCTTCGAACAGCAGCCCGTGCTGGCCCACCGCATGGCCGGGCAGCGGCACCGCCAGCAGGCTGCGGTCGCCCAGCACGTCGCGGCCACGGCCGAAGGCATCGAAGGGACGCGGCAGGTCCACCTCGGGCAGGCTCTCCAGCCAGCCCATGCGCGGCGCCGCATCGCGGGTCAACGCGGGCAGCAGACCCACGCTGAGCGCACGCAGGCGCCCGCGCGCGGCTTGGTCCTGCCACGCAGCGCGCGAACACAGCAGCGGCACGTCGGGGAAATCGAGCACGCCACCGACGTGGTCACCATGCAGGTGCGAGAGCACCACCAGGCCGATGTCGGCCGCGCCGATGCCCCGCTGCTGCAGCTGCGCGCGCACGCTCTGGCCCGGGCCCAGGTGCACTGGCGTGACCCAGCGGTAGAGGCGCTCGGGGAAGCGCGCGGTGGCCTGCAGGAACGCGTCCGAATAGCCGGTGTCGAACAGGATGAGGCCGCGCAGCGGATGCCGCAGCAACGCCACCAGCGCCGGGAATTCGCAGCGGTGCCAGCTGGCTCCCTGGCGCACGGCACGCTGCGGGTGCACGCAGTGGCCGGCCTCGATCAGCTCCCACTCAAGCCGTGCCATCGCTGCCCCCGTGCTGCGTCCAGGTGTGCTGCTTCCAGTGCGTGGCGAAGGCCTGCAGCGCGGCCTGCACGCCGGTGCGCGGGTCGTAGCCGAGGTCGCGCCGCGCGGCGCTGATGTCCAAGGTCTGCGAATAGCCCAGCACACCCACGCCATAGCGGGTCAGGCGCGGCTCGGGGCGGCCCGGGCGCAGGCGGGCCACGGTCTCGGCCACACCGGCCGCGGCCAACGCCAACGTTCGCGGCACCGGCCGCAGGCGCACCCGCAGGTCCATCGCTGCGAACAGGCCGTTGACCAGCGCATGCACGTGCAGCGGGGTGCCGGCGCTGATGTTGTAGGCGCGCCCGCTGCAGCGCGCGTCCGCCTGCAGCGCCAGGCTCACCGCCTGCACCGCATCGTCGATGGGGGTGACATCAATGAGCGCGCGGCCGCCATGGATCAGCGGGAAGCGGCCGCTGGCCGCCACCGCCAGCAGGCGTGGCAGGATCGCGCGGTCGCCGGGCCCGAACACCGCACGCGGGCGCAGCACCACGGTGTGCAGTCCCTGCCGCGCGGCAGCGGCCACGGCCAGTTCCGATTCCCATTTGCTGCGCGCGTAGTCGGTGATCCAGCGCCGTGGCGGCTGGAAGCGTTCATCCAGACCGTACTGGTCGGCGAAGCGGAAATAGATGCTGGGCGAACCCAAGTGGACCAGGCGGGCAACACCGGCCGCCTGCGCGGCCTGCAGCAGGCGCGTGGTGGCCAGCACGTTCGCCCGCTGGAATGCGGCTGCCGTTCCCCAGGGTTGCGACATCGCCGCGCAGTGCACCACCGCATCGCAGCCCCGCAGCAGCGGCGCCAGGGCATCCTCGGCAAGATCGGCAGCAACCACCTCGATACCGCGCGCGGCCAGCGCCTGCAGCCGAAGCGCATCGCGCCCGCTGCCGCGCACCTGCCAGCCCTGTGCCGCCAACGCCAGCGCGACATGCTGGCCGATGAAGCCGCTGGCGCCGGTGACCAGGACTCTGGCCATCAGTAGCGCAGCACCGCGCCGCCCAGCGCCAGGCCGGCACCGGTACCGATCAGCAGGGCCTGCCCACCGCGCGGCAGGCGACCGTCGATCAGGGCCTGGTGCAGGGCCATCGGCAGCGACGCGGCCAGCTGGTTGCCGTGCTCGCGCAGGATGCGCACCAGCCGCTGCGGCGGCAGGCCCAGCACGCGTTGCAGGTGATCCAGCGCCTGGCCGCTTGCCTGGTGCGGCACGATCACATCGCACGCGGCCAGGCTGGTGCCGGCACTGTCCAGCAGATCCTGCAGGAAACCGGGCAGGCGCCGCGCCGCTTCGCGGTACAGCGCCTTGCCCTGCATCTGGAAATGATGGGCCGCGCGGTAGGCATCAATATCGTCGAACAGGCGCATGCCGGTGCCGCAGGTCGGCACCTGGCACAGTTCGGCACCGTCGCCATAGGTGCGCAGGCGGGTGGCCAGCAGCGCCGAGGCCTGGCCGTCGCCGGCCCGCTCGACCAGCATCGCCACCGCACCATCGCCGAACAACGGCGCGGTCAGCGGGTCATCCGGGTCAAGCCCGGCACTGGGAATGTCGCTGCAGACGATCAGCACGCGCCGGTAGCGGCCCAGCGCCAGCAGGCTGCCGGCCATTTCCAGCGCCACCACGAAGCCCAGGCAGGTGGCGTTGACGTCGAAGGACGGCACGCCACTGTCGCCCAGGCCGAGGGCGCGCTGCACCAGCACGGCCTGGCAGGGAATGGCCTGTTCCATCACCCCACAGGCGGAGAGGATGCAGTCGATGTCGGTGGGTGCCAGGCCGGCCTGCTGCAGGGCCTGGCGCGCGGCCTGCGCGCCCATCCAGGAGGCCCGCTCATCGGCCGCTGCATGGCCGCGGCTGGCCACGCCGCTGTGCCGTTCGACCCAGCCGTCCGGCTTGTTCCAGCGCTGGTCGAAGTGCTGCGACGGCACCCGCAGGCGCGGCAGGCAGGCACCGCTGGCGATGATCCGCAGCGGCAGCACGGCGGGAGCAGGCAGCCCGGACATCTGCCTCAGCCGTGGCCTGCAGCCACCACCGCCAGGGTCAGCCGCGAAATGCACACCAGCCGGCCCTGTTCGTCTTCGATGCGGATCTCCCACAGCTGCGTGCTGCGGCCCACGTGCACCGCACGCGCAGTGCCGGTGACGGTGCCGCTGCGCACGGCGCGAACGTGGTTGGCGTTGATCTCCAGGCCCACGCAGACCTGCTTGGCGGTATCCACGCAGAGGTTGCCGGCGCTGCTGCCCAGTGTTTCGGCCAGCACCACCGAGGCGCCGCCGTGCAGGATGCCGTACGGCTGGCGGGTGCGTTCGTCGACCGGCATGGTGGCCTGCAGCCAGTCATCACCGGCTGCGGTGAAGGCGATGCCCAGGGTATCGATGGCCGTGCCTCGGCTGAGCGCATTGAGCTGGTCGATGGAAACAGCGTCGCGGAACACCTGGGTCATGCAAGCACCTTCAGAGAATGGGGACGAGGCCGGCGCCGAATGCGGTCAGCATGCGCACCAGCAGCCACTTCGGGCCGACGTTCACTTCGGGGAAATCACCGACGGGCACGTAGCAGCGATGGAAATCCGGGCTCTGCCGCGGCAGCGGTTGCGGGCAGTCCGGGCCGGGCTTGAACTCGTAGTCGGTGGCATAGCGCCACGGCCAGAAGTCGAGGATCGGCAGTGCTTCGGAGGCCTTGCCGACGCTGTAGTTGAGCCCGGACAGCACCGGCGGCTTGGCCCGCGGCGCCACCGTCCACGAGTTCTGCGGGTGGGTATCGCGCAGGATGCTCTCGGCCAGCTGCTCGGCGAAGGCCGGGTCGTCGATGATCACCGCACCTTCGGTGTTGTAGTTCTCGCTGCGCGGATCGAAGTTGTGGGTGCCGACCACGCCGATGCGGCGGTCGACCACCAGCGACTTGGCATGCAGGCCCATGCGCGCGCCCTTGCGGGTGACCGGCAACGGCTTGTTGACCGCCTTGCTGCCCAGGAAGGAGGGCCGGGTCTCGGTGCGCAGCAGGCGGGTCTCGACCTCGCTACCGGCCGCGCGGCGGCGCTCGCGCGCGTTCTGGTAGGCACTGCCGGTGCGCGGGTGGTTCACCGGCCCCTGCTTGCCGGTGGGTGCCGGGTGCTCATCGCGATCGCGGCTGTCGCCGGCATTGCTGCCCGCGGCGCTGCCGCCAATCAGCGGATTGCGCCCGCCGTCGTCGTCACCTCCGGGCGCGGCGATCGGATCAGGCAACAGGTTGCGGTAGTCGACCGGTGCATCCAGCGGGAACGGCTTGTATTCGAAGATGTTGAAGCCCAGTTCGCGCATGTTGCGCCGCTTGTACTTGTACGACAGCGCATACACGATCGGGTTGTCGGTGGCCGCCAGGCTGTTGCTGGACACCACCACCCGCGGCGGCTGCGGGCGCTTGCGCAGCTCGCGGAACAGCTTCTGCGCCGGCTTGGACAACACCAGGTACGGCGTCTGCAGGATCACCTCCTCCTGCGCGCCGGCGATCAGCGCATCCAGCTGCGGCTCGGTCACGTGCTGGCCCGCCAGTGGCGCATCGGCCTTCTCGCGCCGGTGCTTGCGCGGCAGGTCGGCGACATAGCGCACCGAGGCCACCGGCAAGGCGGTATCGACGAAGGAACGGCTGACGAAGTCCATGTCATTGGCTTCGGCACTGACCCGCTGCACCCGCTCGGGGCGGCGGAAGCTGGCCGGCGGCAGGGTCGGCACGCCCTCGCGCAGCAGGGTGCGGCCGACATCGTTAAGGCGCTCGGCCGGCACGCTGCGCCTGGCATGCCAGAAGGCATCGAAGTTGGCGGCCATCGCCCGCGCCTCCGGGCCGGCGATCAGCACGTCGCGGTCGCGGAAGTTGTACTCGCGGTCCCAGTCGTAATAGTCGTCCTGGTAGTTGCGGCCACCGACCACGCCGATCGCATCGTCGATCACCAGCAGCTTGTTGTGCATGCGCTGGTTGAAGCGGCGGAAGCAGCACAGCACGCTGCCGGCATAGTCGAAGTAGTTCAGCCGGGCCTTGCCGAAGGTCGGGTTGTAGACCCGCAGCTGGAAGTTCTGGTGCGCGCCGGACAGCGCGCCGAGGATCTGCAGGTCGGAGATCGCCGAGAGCTGATCGATCAGCACGCGCACCTTCACCCCGCGCCGCGATGCAGCCAGCAGCTCGTCGATGACCAGCCGGGCGCTGTCGTCCTTGTCGAAGATGTAGGTCTGCAGGTCGATGCTGCGGGTGGCGCTGCGCAGCAGGTTCAGGCGCGCCACCAGCGCACCTTCGCCCTCGTCGAGCAGGGTGGCGTAGTGGCGCGGCTGTTCGGGAGTGGATTCGGTGAACGCCCGGCCGGCCAGCGCACGCAGCGGTGAGTCCTGCGCGCAGCGGTCGGCGCGCTGGCAGCCGACCACGGTCGAGCGCGCCTGCACGGCGATCGCTTCGGCACGGTCGCGCTCGGCATGCGAAAGCGATGCACAACCGCTGCCCAGCAACACCGTTGCCAGCGCCAGTATACGCAGCAGGAGGTTCACGGTTTCGGCGCCTCGCTCAGGCGCGCACGTAATACGAAGGTCACTCGGTCACTCAGGGCTAGCTGCCAGCTGTCCATTCCATACCGGCCTCGCTGCACGGTACCGCGGCTGACGACATCGCAATCATAGCCGGGTCGGGCGCACTCCGCCTTCTCGACCCGCAGCGACTCGGGGTGGCTGACGCCGCGCAGGGTCAGCCGGCCGTTGATGTCGCCCCCCTGTTCCACCGTCTCCGGCCAGTACGGCAGCGAGTCGAACTCGACCACCGGATGGCGCCCTGCATCGAAGAACTCTTCGCCGCGCATCCAGCCGGTGTAGCGCGCCTTGCCAGGGATCTCCACCGAACGGGTGAACATCTTCAGGTGCACCTGGTGGCGCCCGTCGGACAGGATCTCGATGCGCCCCTCGAAGTGCGGGAATACGCCTTCGATGCGCTGGCCGAAACGGGTCCGCACCTCGAAACCGATCCGCGAGCGCTGGGTATCCAGGCGCAGTACCCGCGGCGCTTCGGCGGACACCGGCGGCAACGGGGTTGGTGGGGGCACAGCCGCCCAGGCCGGGCCAAGCGCCAGCAACGCGGGCAGCAGGAAGCGGCTGCGCCGCGCCTGGCTCATCGGATCACGGCCACCAGAACGCGTTCAGGCTGGCCACGCCCGGCTCGATCGAGACCTCGCGCGGGAAGCCGAGGACGGCCACGCCGCCCGGCGGCATGCCCCGGTAGTCGCTGCTGGTGCCGTCGGTCATCAGGGCCACCAGCTGCTCCAGGCCCGGGTTGTGGCCCACGATCAGCACCCGGTCCAGGTCGCGACGTTCGTCCACCAGCGCCGCCAGGGTGCCCGGGGTGGCTTCGTAGATCCGGTCTTCCAGGCGCTTCTCGACATAGCCGATGGCCGTCATCACCGCTTCCAGGGTCTCACGGGTACGTCGCGACGGCGAGCACAGCACGCAGTCCGGCAGCAGGTTGTTTTCCTTCAACCACTTGCCGGCGGCTTCAGCTTCGGCCAGCCCCACCGGCGACAGCGGCCGGTCGAGGTCGGCCTGGCCGGAAACGGCGGGTTCGGCATGGGCATGGCGCAGCAGGATCAGTTCACGCATCGCGGGTTTCCATGGAGAAGAGGATGCAGCGGGAGAAGTGAGGCAGGCATCAAAGCTTGAGCCAGGACAGCAGCGGTTCCCAGTCCGCCTGGTGTTCGCGCACCTGGGCGGAGCGATAGTCGAACAGGCTGCGGCCCAGGCCGGTCATGACCACGTAGCTCTGGCTGTCACGCAGCTGCGCGACCACCGGGTACGGCCATTCGGCCAGCATCTGCAATGCCTGCTGCGAGGTCTGCGTCCAGGGTTTGGTGCGGTTGAGGACCAGCCCTACCGGCAGCTTGCGGCTGTGCACGCGCGGGTTCTGGGCCAGGCTGTTGAGGAAGCCGACGATGGCTTCGATATCCAGCGCCGAGGGCAGCACCGGCACCACCACGGCGTCGGCCGCGTCCAGGAAATGGGGGATATCGTCGGCCAGCGCACCGGCGGGTGCATCGATGATGACGGTATCGGTACCGTCGGGCAGCTTCTGCGCCCACTGCTTCTTCCGATACACATCGATGGGGAGCACCGCGCTTTCCAGCCCGGCACGCCGTTGTGCCCAGCGGGTGCTGGAGCCCTGCGGGTCGGCATCGGCGATCACCGTGGCCTTGCCCTGCAATGCCGCGTACGCGGCCAGGTGGGTGGCGACGGTGGTCTTGCCCACCCCGCCCTTGGAACCGGCCACCAGGATCGTCTTCATGCCAGCCTCGCTTCCGGGTACGTGCCCCGAGCGTACACCGGCGGTGGTGACGGGAGGTAGCGCCGTGCTGAACCAGTGGCCATCGCCTTTGCTATCGTGGCGCCCCCGAAGGATCGAACCGGCATGAGCGAACTGCAGGACCTGAGCGCACTGATCCGCGCCAATACCCCCCTGATCGTGATCGAGACCCAGGATGAGGGGCGCATCGTTGAACTGTTCCGGCAGACGCTGATGCACGTGTGGCGGGCCCTGCACCGCTGGTCCATCACCGAGGGCCTGCGCCGCATCGACCTGGACCGCGAGGATCCGCCGGTCGGCCCGCCCGATGCCAGCGCCGCGCTGCAGATGATCCGCCAGGCTGATCAGCGCGGTGTCTACCTGCTGCTCGATTTCCACCCCTACCTGGGCTATGCCAGCCACCAGCGCGCACTGCGCGACCTGATCCAGCGCCGCCACAGCGAACCGCACGTGCTGGTGCTGATCGGCGCCAAGGTCGAGCTGCCGGCCGAGCTGGAAGCACTGGCGGTGCGCTTCAATCCGCGCCTGCCCGATGCCAATGCCCTGCTGAAGATGCTGCGCGAGGAGGCCGACGCCTATGCGCGCGAACACGGCGGCCGCCGTGTCGAGGTCGACAGCGAGGCGGTGAAGAAGATCCTGAAGAACCTGCAGGGCCTGAGCCTGGTCGATGCCCGCCGCATCGCCCGCCAGCTGATCTACGCCGATGGCGCGCTGCGCGACGACGACCTGCCGCAGCTGGCACGGCTGAAGTTCGAGCTGCTCAACCGCAGCGGCCACCTGTTCTTCGAGCACGACAGCGCACGCTTCGGCGACGTGGCCGGCGCCAACCGGCTCAAGCGCTGGATCAGCCAGCGCCGGGTGGCCTTCATCGCCGGCTCGGCACCGGCCGGCCTGGACCCGCCGCGCGGCATGTTGCTGCTGGGCGTGCAGGGCTGCGGCAAATCGATGCTGGCCAAGGCCACCGCCGCCGGCTTCGGTGTACCGCTGCTGCGCCTGGACGTGGGTGCGCTGTACAACAAGTACCACGGCGAGACCGAGGCCAACCTGCGCCAGGCGCTGGCCTCGGCCGAGCAGCTGGCGCCCTGCGTGTTGTGGATGGACGAGATCGAGAAGGGCCTGGCCAGTGGTGGCGAGGACGGTGGCGTATCGCGCCGCGTGCTCGGCTACCTGCTGACCTGGATGGCCGAACGCAAGGCGCCGGTCTTCATCGTCGCCACCGCCAACCAGGTGCACGAACTGCCGGCCGAGCTGCTGCGCAAGGGCCGTTTCGACGAGATCTTCTTCGTCGACCTGCCCACCCCCGAAGTGCGCGTGGAACTGCTGCGGCTGCATCTGGGGCGACGCCAGCTCAATGGAGACGACTTTGCACTGCCGGCGTTGGCGGCCGCGGCGAATGGTTTCTCCGGCGCGGAGATCGAGCAGGCGATCGTGGCCGGACTGTACGCAGCGCACGCCGAAGGCCGGCCGCTGGACACCGAGCTGCTGATGAACGAGATCCGCGCGACGAGGCCGCTGTCGGTGCTGATGGCCGAGCAGGTCGAGGCCTTGCGCGCGTGGGCGTCGGGGCGGACGGTTTCCGCGGACGATTGAGGTTCCCGCGAACGGCGCAGCCCCTCGTGGTTGGTCGCTCAAAGCGACAGTCGTGGTTGGCCGGGTGGGTAGGCTGCGCAGGGGGCGCTGCAAGTACGTCCCTGCGCAGCCTACCCACCCGCCCCCTGACAGTTTCCGGGGGCGTCGGCCACGGAGAAGAAAAAAGATGATCAAAAGCAAAAGCCGGTCGTCTGGCCGCTTTCTGTAGAGCCGAGCCCACGCTCGGCTGCATTTCGATCAGATATCGAATAGTTGATTCCGATGCGGATTCATCCACGCATGGCGTGGATCTACCCACCGCCGCCGATAACCTGTCGGGGTCGAGGCGGTCTGGGGCTGCAGGACCGTTGGCGCCATGAATGGCGCCATCGAGCCCCCATGGGTGAGGGCGCTTTGCTTGCGAAGCACTGCTTCGCAAGCGCCCGAACGCCCAGCCTCCAGCGGCTGGGCCGGGCCGCGGAGCGGGGTTTACGGCGTGTCCTGCAGCCCCAGACCGCCCCGACCAAGCCACAGATAGCTCAGAGCCTGCTGTTGCTGTTGCTGTTGCTGTTGCTTCGGCCGTTGCCTCTGCGGGTGCCGGGTGCAACCCGGCGCAACCCCCTCCCTCAGGGCCAGGCCGGCGGGGCAGCCGCCCACGCCTGCTGCACTTCCGCCAGCGAGGCACGCTCGTCGTCGCGCCACAACGGCAGCAACTGCGCATAGCGGCTGCTGTCGCTCCATTGCGTCGGCTCGGTACGCACTGCGGCGGCGTACCACTGCACCGCCTCCTGCTTCTGCCCGGCCCGCCACAGCGCCAACGCATAGGTCGGTGGCAACCAGCCCGGCTTGCTCAGCGAACCACCGGCAGCGGCCTGCCATTGCTCCAGGGCGGCTTCGGGCTGGCCCTGACGCAGCAGGTCCCAGCCGTAGTTCCAGCGCACGCCACGGCCCAGGCTGCCCTGCACCGGCGCATCCTTCAGCGCTTCGCGATACAGCTGTTCACCCAGTTCGGTACGGCCCTGGGCAATGGCTACCGACGCCAGCTGCACGGTGGCCTCCACGGTACGCCGGCCGCGCTCGCGCTGCTTGAGCAGCTGCGCCACCAGCGCATCCCCGTCGGACTGGACCACGATCATGGGCACGGCGGCCGCATCGCTGTCGAAGTAGAACTCCTGTGGTGCCGGCACCGCCGGCGCGGCCCACACCGGGGCCGTTCCCGAGACCAGCAACATGCTGCCCAGGATCTTTCCTGCAACTGACATCCCTTCTCCCCAGGCCGCAACCGCAGCCTCCCTCTCTCTCCCCGATCCTAACCCCAGCATGGCCGCCGGCGCGAGTGCCGGGGCGGCCGGGCCTCGCTGCTACAATTCGCGCCTTTCCCGCCGCGTGCCTGCACGCGGCCGGTGCCAGCCGATCCTGACCGGGCCAGCCATGACCAGTACCGCGCAACTCACGTCGCCCTCCTCCACCGACCTGATCGACCGTGACTACACGCTCGACCACAAGTACACCCGCAACGAGGGGCGGATCTATCTGAGTGGCGTGCAAGCGCTGGTGAAGCTGCCGCTGATGCAGCGCCTGCGCGACGCGCACGAAGGCATCGACAGCGCCGGCTTCGTCAGCGGCTACCGCGGCAGCCCGCTGGGCGGCTTCGACCTGGAGCTGTGGCGCGCACGCAAACACCTCGACGCAGCCAAGGTGAAGTTCACCCCCGGCCTCAACGAGGACCTGGGCGCCACCATGGTGTGGGGCACCCAGCAGACCAACCTGTTCCCCGGCGCCAACGTGCAGGGCGTGTTCGGCATGTGGTACGGCAAGGGCCCGGGCGTGGACCGCTGCGGTGACGTGTTCAAGCACGCCAATGCCGCCGGCACCTCGCGCTACGGCGGCGTGCTGGCACTGGCCGCCGATGACCATGCCTGCCGCAGCTCGACCCTGCCGCATGGCAGCGAGGACGAGTTCGTCAGCGCGATGATGCCGGTGCTGAATCCGGCCGGTGTGCAGGACATCCTCGACATGGGCCTGCTGGGCTGGGCGATGAGCCGCTATACCGGGCGCTGGGTCGGCTTCAAGACCATCGCCGAGACAGTCGAATCGTCGGCCTCGGTCGAGGTCGACCCGATGGCGCGCCGCATCGTGCTGCCGGAAGACTTCGAGATGCCTTCGGGCGGTCTCAACATCCGCTGGCCGGACCCGCCACTGGACCAGGAAATGCGCCTTCACCGCTATGCGGTGAAGGCCGCACAGGCATTCGCCCGCGCCAACGGCATCGACAAGGTGGTGATGGACGCGCCGCGCGCGCGGCTGGGCATCGTCACCACCGGCAAGAGCTACCTGGACGTGCTGCAGGCGCTGGAGTACCTGGGCCTGGATGAAGCCGCCTGCGCCGACATCGGCATCCGCGTGTACAAGGTCGGCATGACCTGGCCGCTGGAGCCGCAGGGCATCGCCCGCTTCGCGCAGGGCCTGGAAGACATCATCGTGGTGGAGGAGAAGCGTGCCTTCATCGAGCGCCAGATGAAGGAACAGTTCTTCAACTGGCCGGCCAGCTGGGGCCAGCGCCCGTCCATCGTCGGCAAGTACGACGAGAGCGGCGAATGGATCCTGCCGTCCACCGGCGAGCTGACCCCGGCCACCATCGCCGGCGTGATCGGCCGCCGCATCCAGAAGTTCTTCAACAACGCATCGATCGAGCAGCGGCTGCAGTGGATGCAGGAGAAGGAAGCCGAGCTTGCGTTGCCGCGCGCCAGCTTCCCGCGCGTGCCGCATTACTGCTCGGGCTGTCCGCACAACACCTCCACCAACGTGCCGGAAGGCTCGCGTGCGCTGGCCGGCATCGGTTGCCATTACATGGTGACCTGGATGGACCGCAGCACCGACACCTTCACCCACATGGGCGGCGAAGGCGTGACCTGGGCCGGGCAGGCGCCGTTCACCGATACCCCGCACGTGTTCCAGAACCTGGGCGACGGCACCTACTTCCACAGCGGCTCGCTGGCGATCCGCCAGGCGGTCGCCGCCGGCGTCAACATCACCTACAAGATCCTCTACAACGATGCGGTGGCGATGACCGGTGGACAGCCGGTGGACGGTCCGCTGAGCGTGCCGGACATCGCACGACAGATGCGTGCCGAAGGCATCCACACCATCGTGGTGCTGTCGGACAACATCGGCAAGTGGACCGGCCAGCGCGAGCACTTCCCCAGCGACGTCGAGTTCCATGACCGCAGCGAGCTGGACGAAGTGCAGAAGCGCCTGCGCGAAGTGAAGGGTGTTTCGATCCTGATCTACGAACAGACCTGCGCCACCGAGAAGCGCCGCCGCCGCAAGCGCGGCAAGCTGGAAGACCCGCAGAAGCGGGTGATGATCAACTCGCTGGTCTGCGAAGGCTGCGGCGACTGCGGCAAGAAGAGCTTCTGCGTGTCGGTGCTGCCGAAGGAAACCGAGTTCGGACGCAAGCGCGAGATCGACCAGTCCAACTGCAACAAGGACTATTCCTGTGTGAACGGCTTCTGCCCCAGCTTCGTCACCGTGCACGGTGGCCAGCCGCGCAAGGGCAGCAAGCGCGATGCGTCCACGCTGCTGGACAACCTGCCGGCGCCGACCCTCCGCGGCAGCCTGGAACAGCCCTGGAACATCCTGATCACCGGCGTCGGCGGTACCGGCGTGGTGACCATCGGTGCGCTGCTGGGCATGGCCGGCCACCTGGAAGGCAAGGGTGCAACCGTGCTCGACCAGACCGGCCTGGCGCAGAAGGGCGGCGCGGTAACCACGCATATCCGCATTGCCCGTCGCCCTGAAGACATCCATGCCGTGCGTATCGCCGCTGGCGAGGCCGACCTGGTGCTGGGCTGCGACATGGTGGTGGTCAACGATTACTGGGCGCTGTCGAAGGTGCGTGCCGGCCGTTCGCAGGTGGTGCTGAACACCTACGAAGCGATGCCGGGCACCTTCACCACCCGCCCGGACATGCAGTTCCCCGCCGCCGACATCATCGCCGGCGTGCGCGTGGCACTGGGCGGCCAGGAGCCGCTGCTGCTCGATGCCACCCAGCTGGCCACCGCGCTGCTGGGCGATGCCATTGCCGCCAACCTGTTCATCCTCGGCTACGCCTGGCAGCAGGGCCTTGTGCCGCTGTCGTTCGATTCACTGATGCGCGCCATCGAGCTCAATGGCGCCGCCGTGGCGATGAACCAGCAGGCGTTCGCCTGGGGCCGCCTGGCCGTGGTCGATCCGCAGGCCGTGCAGCAGGCGGCCGGCCTGGTGCGCAACCGCCATACCGATACCGAATCCACCCCGGGCCCGCTGCATCCGCTGCCGCCAGGCGAGTGGGAGGGCAATGAATGGGGTGCCACTGCGGCACCGCGCAACACCGCCGACGAACGCGAACTGCGTGGCCTGCCCTCGCACGGTGGCGACGTGGCGTTCCTGCCGCTGGACGACGCCCGCCTGTCGCGCTCGCTGGATGAAATGATCGAGCGCCGCGCCGCGTTCCTGGTCGAGTACCAGGATGCCGCCTACGCCAAGCGCTACCGTGACCTGGTAGCGCGCGTACGCGCCACCGAAGCCGACCGCATCGGCGGTTCCACTGCGCTGACCGAGACCGTGGCGCGGTACCTGTTCAAGCTGATGGCCTACAAGGACGAGTACGAAGTGGCGCGCCTGTACACCAGCGGCGACTTCCAGCGCCGCCTGCAGCAGCAGTTCGAGGGCGACTACCAGCTGCGCTTCCATCTGGCACCGCCGCTGTTGGCGAAGAAGGACGAGCAGGGACGGCTGTTGAAGAAGGAATACGGCCCGTGGATGTTCAAGGCCTTCGGTCTGTTGGCGAAGCTGAAGTTCCTGCGTGGCGGCCGCTTCGATGTGTTCGGACGCACCGAGGAGCGCCGCATGGAGCGCAAGCTGATTGCTGATTACGAGGCGACGGTGCAGATGCTGCTGGACGGGCTGGAGGATGACCGTCTGTCGCTGGCGGTGGAGATTGCCAGCATTCCCGAGCACATCCGCGGCTTCGGCCATGTCAAGGAAGCGCATTTCGAGCAGGCCAAGGCGCGCGAAGCGGCCCTGCTGGCGCAGTGGCGCAATCCGAAGGCGCTGCATATCGTGCAGGTGGCGTAACCGGCAGCAGGGCCCTACCGGCCCTTGGCCGACTGCCCGAAAGGATCTAGAGCCGGAAGCGCTGGCGATCCATGCCAGCGAACGTCGACATTTCAGAAATTGTCGCCGTTCCATGACATTCTCGAAATGTTATCGAACGGCGACTTTTGATTAAATGTTGCCGAGCGCATACATTCCGCCTATGGACATCCTGCGAACGTCCCGAGACCTGGGCCTGGTCATCCGCCAGCGTCGCAAAGCACTCCGTTGGGATCAGGCCCAGCTGGCCGAACGCGTAGGCGTCAGTCGGCAATGGGTCATCGAAATGGAGAAGGGCAAGCCACGGGTGGAGCTGCAACTGGTGCTGCGGACGCTCAACGTCCTCGGCCTGATACTGGCTACGGGCACTGTCGAGGGAATGGCCTCCTCCGCTGCATCGTCGGAAATGCCTCTGGAACTGCCTGATATCGACACTATCGTGGATGGCAACGGGCTGCGCCCGGACGAGCACCGCGCGACTGCCATGACGTTGGGGCGTAGAAAGCCCCACAAGGCCGTCTGACAGCCCCTTCCTCCCGGACATCGTGCCTCCCGCATGGACCTCAACGTACTCCTTTCCAACAGACTGGCTGGATACCTGGGACAGGATGCACATGGCCATCCGACATTCCGGTATGCAGACAGTTGGCGCCAGACGCCGGGCGCCTATCCCTTGTCACTTGCACTTCCATTGACAGAGAACAGCGCGCCCGCTGCCACGCTCTCTGCGGTCCTGTGGGGGCTGCTGCCCGACAACGAGGCCCTTCTGCAGCGATGGGCTTCCCGGTTCCAAGTTTCGTCCCGCAACCCGGTCGCATTGCTGTCACATGTCGGTGAAGACTGTGCCGGTGCGGTCCAGTTCGTACGACGCGAACGGCTCGCCGCCGTACTTGCCGGTGAGGACGATCGGCAGGAGGCGCTGTCCCTCCATGAGGTCGCCCAGCGCCTTCAGCGGATCCGAGTGGACCAGATTGCAGCGCGGCAACCCGATGATGTCGGCCAGTTCAGCCTGGCCGGGGCGCAACCGAAGATCGCCCTGATGCAACGCGACGACGGAGGTTGGGCAATTCCGGCCGGTCGCATCCCCACCACGCATATCCTCAAACCCCCCAGTGGCGACTATGACGGATTCGTGGAGAACGAGGTCTTCTGTCTGCGCCTGGCCAGTCAACTCGGCATGTCGGCTGCGTCCACTGAAATGATCTGCATGGAGGACGCACAGGCCATTGCGGTGACGCGCTTCGACCGCGTACGAACAGCACAGGGTTGGCAACGCGTTCACCAGGAAGACTTCTGCCAAGCGCTGGGTGTCATGCCACACATCAAGTACCAGAACCAAGGCGGACCGGGGCCGGCCGATCTGGCGCGCGTGCTTTGGGAACATTCCAGCAAGCCGCGAGCGGATGTCGAAAGGCTGCTGCAGGCACTGCAGTTCAACTATCTCATTGGCGGCACCGACGCGCATGCCAAGAACTATTCGCTGCTGATCGGCGCACAAGGAAACGTTCGCCTTGCCCCGCTGTATGACATCTCAAGTGCACTGCCCTATGCACACCTGCAGCAACGCAAGATCAAGATGGCCATGAAGATCGGCAGCCATTACCGCTGGTGGGATGTCCGCCTGGCGGATTGGGAGGCCACCGCTGATGGAATGACGCTGGACCCGCAGAAAGCACTGTCGGGCCTGTTCGACATGGCAACACAGCTGCCCGGCATCGCCCGGGCGTTGCTTGCGGAACTGCAGGCAGAGGGCATGCGCCACCCGGTTCTGGAACGTTTAGTGGATGGCATCAGTGCAAGCTGCCAGCACTGCCTGCGGCAATTCGAACAATCCGCTACCTGATCACCCCAACCGCCACAGCAATAGCCGGTTATTGGCCGGCATTGCCACGTCACCCAACCGGGTGAACCCGTTGTCCGCCGCCAGCGCCTGCACCGCTTCGCTATCGCGGATACCGCTGCGCGGGTCGCGCGCCTTCAGCCAGGCATCGAACTGCGCGTTGCTGTCGCTGGTGTAGCGGCCGCCGTAATTGAACGGGCCGTAGACCGCCAGCAGCGCACCGTGGCGCATCAGCGGCGGCAGCGCGGCGAACAGCGCCCGCACGTGCTCCCAACCCATGATGTGCAGGGTATTGGCAGTGAACGCCGCATCGAACGAGCTGCCCTCCGGCAGGGTCAGGCCCACTGCCGGCGGCAGTTCCACCTGCAGCGCCACGGGCGGCAGCAGGTTGAGCAGAGCCGCCTCGGCGCGCCACGCCTCGATGCCAGGCAGATGGTCCGGATGGTCGCTGGGCTGCCAGCGCAGCCACGGCCAGCGCTCGGCGAAGAAGGCTGCGTGCTGGCCGGTACCACTGCCGATCTCCAGCACCCGATGGCGGTCGCCCATCCACGGGTCGAGTGCGGTGGCGATGGGTTCGCGGTTGCGCTCGCAGGCTTCTGAATGCGGCTTGCTCGACATCAGGACGGTGTCCAGGCGGGGTCGGCTCCATTGTGCACGAGGGGGTGTCTGCAGGGCTTGCAGCCCTGCACCCGCAGGAGCCGGAGCCTGAGCCAGAGCAACGTCAAAAGCTGGCATTCCGTGGGTTGGCGGGGTGGGCCCGGTTGCGGGGGACGCCGTAAACCCGTCCTTGAAGTGACCCCCGAGACTTGGAC
>NZ_KV791317.1:0-30363 GCF_001807895.1 Stenotrophomonas sp. HMSC10F07 | reverse complement strand
CCCTTTCCTGCGGAAAGGGATCTGACCCCTGCTAATGCCTCACCCACCACAGCAGGCTCAGGCCGGCCAGCAGCACCAGCCCGCCGAAGCTGCGCAGGGCCGGGCTGGGCAGGTCCAGCAGGCGCTCGGCCATGCGCTTCCAGGCGAACGGCGCCACGAACAGGAACAGGCCTTCCAGCACCGCGACCAGGCAGACGGCGGCGAACAGATCTTTCATGGGGGACTCCGGAAAAAGCACGGGGCCCGGCGTCTGGCCGGGCCCCGTGGGGTAGTGCCCTGCGACCTCAGCGGTCGTTCTTCAGGTACTGCAGGAACGGGTCGTTCTTGTCGAGCACGATCACGCCATTGCCGTCGGTCATGGAGCCACGGTAGGCCTCCAGGCTGCGGTAGAACGCATAGAACGACGGATCAGCCGAGCCAGCCTTGCCGTAGATGCGGGCCGCCTCGGCATCGCCTTCACCGCGCAGGCGCTGTGCATCACGCTCGGCCTCGGCGATCAGCACGGTGCTGTCGCGGTCGGCCTGGGCACGGATGGTCAGCGACTGCTCCTCGCCCTCCGCACGCAGCTTGGCCGCTTCCTGCTTGCGCTGGGCGCGCATGCGCTCGTACACGTCGTTGATCACCTGGCTGTCAGTCGGCAGGTCCACCTGCTTGATGCGCAGGTCGATCATCTGCATGCCGAGGCCGGCCACCGCCTCGTTGATCCCCTTCAGCTGCTCGGCGATCAGCTCGCTGCGGTCGCCGGACACCAGCTGCTGCAGGGTGCGCGAGTTGATCTGGTTGCGCAGCGAGTCGGTGATGATCGGTGCCAGGCGGGCATTGGCGATGCGCGGATCGCCGCCGGTGGCACGGAAGTAGTCACCTACGTTGGAGATGTAGCCGACGGCGAAGAAGTCGACGCTGACGTCCTTCTGCTCGGCGGTGAAGTAGCGCGCCGGCGCGGTGTCGAGCACCTGGAAGCGGCGGTCGAAGACCTTCACCGTTTCCACCACCGGCACCTTGAAATGCAGGCCCGGCTTGATGTCCGAACGCACCACCTTGCCCAGGTTCAGCACCATGGCGGTCTGGTCCTCACGGACCACGTACACCGAGCCGAGCAGGCCCAGCACCACCGCCACGATCACGGCGATCCAGATAGGACTCTTCATCGGCTGCCCTCCTCACGGCCGCTCGGTCGCCCGGTCGGGCGGCCCACCGGCCGGCCCGGATCACGGGAAGCTTCCACCGCTGCACCCGGCAGCGACGGCATCACCACGTCCGGGTTCGCCACTGCGGCCGGGGCCGAGGTGGTGGGACGGGTATCGCCGGTCATCGGCACGTAGATCAGCTGGCGGCCATCGCCGCCGATCACCTTGCGGTTCTCGCTCAGCACCTGCTGCACGGTCTCCAGCCACAGGCGCTTGCGGGTCACTTCCGGGGCGTCCTTGTACTGGGCCTGCAACAGGCTGAAGCGCTGCGCGTCACCCTCGGCCTTGGACACCACGGCCTGCTTGTAGCCTTCGGCGGTGGTACGGGCGCGCGAGGCCTGGCCCCGGGCTTCCGGCACGACCTTGGCAGCGTAGGCCTGGGCCTCGTTGATCAGGCGTTCCTTGACCTGCTGGGCACCGTTGACCTCGTCAAAGGCCGGCTTCACTTCTTCCGGCGGACGGGCGTCCTGCAGGGTCAGGCCGGTCACGGTCAGGCCGGTCTTGAACGCCTTCAGCAGTGCCTGCAGGCGCTCCTCGGCGGCCACGGCCAGCGGGCCACGGTTGTTCAGCACGGCGTTGAGGTCGGCACGGCCGACTTCCTCGCGCACCGCGCTCTGCGCCGACTGCTCCAGCACCTGGTTGGCATCGACGGTGCCGAACAGGTACTGCTGCGGGTCGTCGATGCGGTACTGGACGTTCAGCGAGACGTTGACGATGTTCTCGTCGCGGGTCAGCACCGGCACCTGGATCGAGAACGTCTTGATCTCGGTGGCGTTGACCTTGGTGACCGATTCGATCGGCCACGGCAGCTTGAAGTTCGGACCGGGCTGCAGGATGCGCGAGAACTGGCCGAAGCGCAGGACCACGCCACGCTGCTGTTCGCCGATCAACTGGAAGCTGGAGAACAGCACCAGCAGCACCACGGCCGCCGCCACCCAACGCACGATGCCGCCGTCGAACAGGTCCTTCAGTGGCCCGGGCAAACCGCCCCAGCCACCACCATTGCCACCGCCGCGTGACCCGAACGGCCCGCGTCGATTGTCCTCGGGGCCTTGTCCGCCCTTGTTGCCGCCGGGTGTATTCCAGGCCATGCACGCTCCATCAAGATGTGGGCTGCGGCGCGGGCCCTTCCCGCGGCGCCAGCCGTGAAACCATTACCGATCATACAAGATGGGGCGGATCGGCAGGATCGAAAGGGGGGCAACGGGGTAAGGTGGCGTTTTCCTCGAAGTCAGGCAATGCCGATGGCCCCCACCACCCCGTTCACCGCCTTCCGCATCGAAAACGACGACGCCGGTTACCGCAGCGGCCTGGCCCAGCTCAAGGTCGAAGACCTCAGCCCCGGCCAGGTTCTGATCCGCGCCAACTGGTCCTCGGTCAACTACAAGGACGCCCTGGCCGGCACCGGCAAGGGAAAGATCCTGCGCCGCTTCCCGCTGGTGGGGGGCATCGACGTAGCCGGCACCGTGGTCGCCAGCACCGATCCGGAATGGCGTGAAGGCGACGCGGTGCTGGCCACCGGCTGCGGCCTCAGCGAGACCCGCGACGGCGGCTACAGCCAGTATGTGCGGCTGGAATCGCGTGCGGTGATCGCCCAGCCGGCCGGGCTGAGCCCACGCGAGGCGATGGTGCTGGGCACCGCCGGCTTCACCGCGGCGTTGGCGCTGCTGCGCATGCAGGACAACCGGCAGAGCCCGGAACTTGGACCGCTGGCGGTCACCGGCGCCAGTGGCGGCGTCGGCGCGCTGGCACTGTCGATCTTCAGCCGCGCCGGCTACACGGTGCATGCGATCAGCGGCAAACCCGACCAGACCGGTTTCCTGCACGCCATCGGCGCCACCGAGGTGCTGCCGCGTGAGGCCCTGGCCGACACCGGCCCACTGCAATCGGCGCGTTTCGGTGGGGGCCTGGACAATGCCGGCGGCGCCATGCTCGCCAGCCTGCTGGCGCAGACCGCGCCCTACGGCAGCGTGGTCAGTGCCGGCCTGGCGGCCAGCCCGGCGCTGGACATGACCGTGATGCCGTTCATCCTGCGTGGCGTGTCGCTGCTGGGCGTGTCCTCGGCCAATGCGCCACGCGGGCTGCGCGAGGACGTCTGGGCGCGGCTGGGCAACGAATGGAAACCGCAGCACCTGGACCGCATCTGTACCGCCGAGGTTGGCCTTGATGGCCTGCCGGCCGTGTTCGAGCGGATGCTGGCGGGCGGCTCGCTGGGCCGCACCGTGGTGCGGATCGACTGAACGTAGCAGGCAGGCGACGGACGGCAGATGCGCCCCTCCCGCCGGTAATGAGCCCGCACTACACTGCGGGCATTACATGGGGAACAACATGGCACGCATTCTGATCGTCGACGACTCACCGTCGCAGCTGTTGGGGATACAGCGCATCGTCGAGAAGCTCGGGCACCAGATCCTGACCGCCACCGATGGCGCCGCCGGGGTCGAAACCGCCAAGGCCGAGCTGCCCGACCTGGTCCTGATGGACGTGGTGATGCCCAATCTCAACGGCTTCCAGGCCACCCGCACCCTCGCCCGCGACGAGGCAACCCGGCATATTCCAGTGATCCTGGTGACCACCAAGGACCAGGACACCGACCGCATGTGGGGCATGCGCCAAGGCGCCAAGGCCTACATCACCAAGCCGTTCTCGGAAGACGAGCTGTCCGAAGTGCTGGAGCGCGTGTTCGCCGGGCAGGGCTGAGACGCGCGCGGGTGGGTGCCGGCCTTGGTCGGCACGCTCTTGTTTGGTAGGTGCCAACCTTGGTTGGCACGCCTTGAACGGCCGAAAGGCGTGCGGACCAAGGTCCGCACCCACCAGGATCCATCTCAGATCGTCTCGCCAAACGCCTTGGCCAGGTTCCGGTAGGCCTTCTTCTGCGCCTCGTCGGTCGCGGCCGGGGCCACGATCTCGATCTCGACGATCTGGTCGCCATCCGGATTGCCCGGCAGGCCACGCCCGCGCAGGCGCAGCTTGCGCCCGGCATCGGAGTCGGCCGGGATCTTCAGTTCCACCGCGCCGCCCAGGGTCGGCACGCTGATGCTGGTGCCCAGCGCGGCCTGCCACGGCGTGACCGGCAGGGTGTAGAGGATGTTGCGGCCATCGACCTCGAACTGCGGGTGTGCGGCGTACTCCACTTCCAGCAGCAGGTTGCCGCCATGGTTGCCCTGCCCCGCCAGGCGGATCACCTGGCCCGGACGGATGCCCTTGGGCACGCGCACGTCCAGCTGCTTGCCGTTGACGGTGATGCGCAGGCTGTCGCCGCTGTAGGCCGCTTCCAGCGGTACCGACAGCTTGGCGCGGGTGTCGCGGTTGGGCGCATGGCCCTGGCTGCTGAATCCCGGGCCAGGGCCGGCACCGCCGCGCTGGCGCGCGAACAGGCTTTCGAAGAAGTCGCTGAAGCCGCCGTTGGCGCCACCACCCCCGAACACTTCCTCGAAGTTGAAACCACCGGCGCCGCCATAGTTCGGCGGCACGTTGAACTCCTCGCCCGGGCGATAGCCCTGCGCGCGCAGCTGGTCGTAGGCTGCACGCTTTTCCGGGTCGCGCAGCGCCTCATAGGCCTCGTTGACCGCCTTGAACTTGTCTTCGGCCCCGGCCTCCTTGCTGACGTCCGGGTGGTACTTGCGTGCCAGCCGGCGGTAGGCGGTCTTGATCTCCGCCTCGCCCGCGCTCGGTTCCACCCCCAGGGTGGCGTAGTAATCCTTGAATTCCATCCAGCTACCTCGATCTGCTTCGGCCGCGCCGGTGGCGCCGCCCCAGGTTCATTCTACGCGCCGGCGATGCTACGCCGCCCCTCGTGCGGCCCCGGTGAGGCCGACTGATCCTGCGCAATGCGGTTGCCATCGCCCTGCCCCAGGCTATGGCTGGAAGCCCGCTCCGCAAAGCCTGAAGATGGGACCTGCACGCCGGTTTTCCAATGTCTTGACGTCCCTGTCCCATCCGGCCCACTACGCTGCCCCAGCAAGGAGTTCCCCATGACCATCCATGTCGGCGACCGCATTCCGGAAGTCACCCTCAAGCGCATCCGCGAGGGCATTGAAACGCTCGATACGCATTCGCTGTTCGACGCGCGCAAGGTGGTGCTGTTCGCTGTGCCCGGCGCGTTCACGCCGACGTGCTCGGCCCGCCACCTGCCCGGCTACGTCGAGAAATTCGAGGCCTTCCGCCAGCGCGGCATCGATGTCTACTGCATGGCCGTCAACGACCCGTTCGTGATGAAGGCCTGGGCCGCCGATCAGCACGTGCCCGACGGCCTGCTGATGCTGTCCGACGGCAATGCCGAACTGACCCGTGCGCTCGGCCTGGAGCTCGACGCCAGTGCCTCGGGCATGGGCATCCGCTCGCGCCGTTTCGCCCTGTACGTGGTCGACGGCGTGGTCCGCGCCGCCTGGGTTGAACAGCCCGGTCAATTCGAAGTGTCTTCGGCCGACTACGTGCTGGAGCACCTGCCCACCTGATCTCCCACCGCAAGAGGAAACGGCCAGCCATGTCCAGCAAGCCAGCCAAAGCCCCCAAGCCCACCGCGCAGATTCCCGGCATCAGCGAGCGCAAGGCCCTGCGCGAGCGTGCCCGGCGCAACATCGAGGATGGTGCGATCACCGACAGCTACAGCGCCGACCGCAAGGTGGTGATCAAGCTGCTCAACGACGCACTGGCCACCGAGTACGTGTGCGTGCTGCGCTACTACCGGCACTACTTCATGGCCAAGGGCATGCTGGCCGACGCGGTGAAAGCTGAATTCCTTGAACATGCACAGCAGGAACAGGCGCATGCCGGCAAGCTGGCCGAGCGCATCGTGCAGCTCGGCGGCGAGCCCGACTTCAACCCGGATACGCTGACCGCGCGCTCGCATGCCGAATACAAGGAAGGCAGCGACCTGCGCGACATGGTCCGCGAGAACCTGGTGGCCGAACGCATCGCCATCGACAGCTACCGCGAGATGATCAACTTCATCGGCGACCGCGATACCACCACCAAGCGCATCCTCGAAGAGATCCTGGCACAGGAAGAGGAACACGCCGACGAGTTCGCCGATCTGCTGGATGGGTGGATCGGGGAATAGTGAAACCGGTAGCGCCGGGCCATGCCCGGCGTATGCAATGTGATCCGAACGGTTCCGCCGGGCATGGCCCGGCGCTACCGCAGCACGTTGAACCGTACCTGCGTCCACGCGCCGTCCGCGGCCAAGGCGGTCAGGGTATGCGCACCGGGATCGGCGAACTCGCGCTGCATCAACTGCGCGCCGTGGGTCTGCGCGATCCAGCGGCCGTCCAGCAACCAGTCCACCGCCTGCTCGCTGCCCAGCGCGCGCAGCTGCAGGCGCACGCCGTGTTCCGAATTAGGCGCGCGCGCCAGCGTGGCGCCGTCATTGAGCCCGTCCACATGCAGCGCGACGCTGGCCTCGCGCCCGTCGTCGCGGCAGTCTGGCGACAGTCCCGGCAACTGCGAAGCCTCGCGCGTGGCCTTGGGCAGCCACGGTGACAGCAACGCCGGCCAGCGCGCGATCTCGCGGGCGACTTCTTCGTGCGGCAAGCGGCAATCGGCAGACACGCGCAGTCCGCTGCGGGCATCGGCCAGGTAACGTTGACGCCCCGGCTGCCAGCGCCGCGCCTCGCGCTCCGGGAAGGTCGGCGGTGCGGCGCCATCGAGCAGGTAGGCTGGCATCCTGCGCTGGCACAGTGCAGCCGGCAGTCCCTCGGCACGTTCGCCAGTGGGCCAGCAGATGTCTTCCTGGCTGACACTGGCCGGCATCGGCGCGGCCGCCGAATCACCACGCTGGCGCGGCAGGCTGTCCACCACTTCGAACATCAGCGGCAGCGCGGTGACCGCGCCGTACTGGCCCGGCAACGGAGTACCGTCCGGCCGGCCCACCCACACGCCCACCGTGTAGTGGCGGGTACTGCCGATCGCCCATGCATCGCGGTACCCGTAACTGGTGCCGGTCTTCCACGCCACGCGCGGGCGGCCACCGACATCGAACGTCCCGGCGCTGTATCCCGGGCGCGGGTTTGATTCGAGCATCTCGCGCACGATCCAGCTGGCGCCCGGCGAGGCCAGGCGCCGCTCGATCATCGGCTCGTCGTCGGTGTAACGCACGCGGCCGGCGATACCGCTCCGGTTGAGCGCGGCGAACGCGCCGACCAGGTCTTCCAGGCGCGCGCCGGTGCCGCCCAGGATCAGCGACAGGTTGGGCGTACTGCCCGGCGGGAAGCGCAGCTGGATCCCGGCGTGCGACAGGCGGGCAGCGAAGCGCGCCGCGCCGACCCGCTGCAGCAGATCCACCGACGGCACGTTGAGCGACAGCCGCAATGCGCTGGAGGCACCAATGGGCCCATTGAAGGCCATGTCGAAGTTGCCGGGGCGGTAGCTGCCGAAACTCTGCGGTGCATCGACCAGCAGGCTTTCCGAATGGATCAGGCCATCGTCCAGCGCCATCGCGTACAGGAACGGCTTGAGCGTGGAGCCTGGCGAACGCCAGGCCTGCACCATGTCCACGTGACCCAGCCGCTGGCGGTCACCGAAGGACAATGTACCGACATAGGCGCGTGCCTGCAGGGTCCGGTTGTCGACCACCAGCAGGGCCGCCGAGGTACGCTCGGGCAGCGTCGAGAAATAGCTGGCCACGCGCTCTTCCAGCGTGCGCTGCAGGCCGATGTCGATGCTGCTCTGGATGCGTGCCTGGCCCGGATGCGCCGAGTGCAGGCGCTGCGCCAGCAGCGCGGCGTGCAAGGGAGGGCGCAGCGAACGCGCCACCACGTTCTCGACGCGCGCATCCTCCACTTCTTCCGGTGTCCACGCGCCCAGCTCGGCCATGCGTGACAGTACCTTGTCGCGCGCCTTCTGCGCAGCTTCCGGATGGCGGTCCGGGCGCAGCCGGCTGGGCGCCTGTGGCAGCACCGCCAGCAGCGCAGCCTCGGCATGCGACAGCTGCGCCGCCGGCTTGCCCAGATAGGCCCAGCTGGCCGCTTCCACGCCTTCGATGGTGCCGCCGTAGGGTGCACGCTCCAGGTACAGGGCCAGGATCTGCTGCTTGCTCAGGTGCACCTCAAGCTGCACCGCACGCAGCATCTGCTTCAGCTTGCCCCACGGGGTGCGTGAGTGCGGATCGAGAATGCGCGCGACCTGCATGGTCAGGGTCGAGCCACCGGACACGATGCGGCCGCCACGCAGCAGCTGGCCGCTGGCCCGCAGGATCGCCAGCGGGTTGATGCCCGGATGCCGCCAGAACCAGCGGTCTTCATAGGTCAGCAACGCCTGCAGGTACAGCGGTGAGACGCTGTCGATCGAGGCTGGATAGCGCCACACGCCCTCGGCATCGGCAAACGCGCGCAATGGCGTGCCGTCGGCAGCCACCACCAGGGTGCTGGTATCACGCTGCTTCGGCAGCGGCGGCGGGAAGGCGAAATCCAGCACCAGCAGCAGCGCCAGCGTAGCGGCCATGCCCCAGCGCAGCCATGGCCACAGCGGCCGCCACCGGCGGCGCAGGGCCGCCAGCCGGTTCGTCATCGTGTTCTTCATTGCGGGTTGCCAGCAGGACGGGCCGCGCCGTCGCGGCCCGTCCGCGCGGTCACGGCTGTACCACCGTGATCGTGGTCGGGTTGCTGCGGCCGACGCCGCGCAGCTGCGGCCGGTACATGTCCTCCACCAGCGGCGGCGGCACCGAGTAGGTTCCCGGCGTCACCGCGCGGACCAGGTAGAACACGTTGGCCTTGCTGCCACGCGAGAGCTTCAGCGCGGCCACGTAGCGGTCGTCGCGGAACTCCTCGTGCTTGGTATCGGCGGCCTCACCGCGGTCGCTGATGGTGATGCCATCGACCACCACGTCGGCCCACTGCTTGGCATCGCCCAGGTTGAAGTTCTCGATCTCCAGGCCCGCCGGCAGCAGGTCGGTCAGCAGTGCATCGGGCATCGTGGTGTCGGCGGTGACGGTGACGCGCACGATCAGCGCTTCGCCTTCCTTCAGCGGGCGCGGCGACCACGGCTTGCCATCGGTACCGAAGTAGCTGCGTTCAATACCCACTACGCTGTTGTCCGGTGCGGGTGCACTGCGCGGGATACCGGCCACGTCGATGCTGGCGAACATCGGCGGTTGCCCCTGCGGGGTGAAGCGCACGCCACTGGCCAGCTCGCTGGCGCTGAAGTTGCGTCCGAACAGCTTGCGCTCGCCAATCGCTTCGGTGCTGCCACCGATCACCAGCTCACCCGCTACCAGTGCCTTCTGATTGGCGGCGAGCGCCTTGCCGAGGCGGGCAATCGCCACCTGTTCCTGCGTGCTCAGCCACATCCAGCCGGCATTGCGGCGCGCATCCAGGCCACGGCCAAGATCCACCGCACGCGCATCCCAGGCTGGCCTGGCCAGCTTGTTCTCATGGGTCAGCGCGATCATCAGCGCGTCATCACGGATCGCGCTGCCGTAGTCGCCGAAGTACGACGGGCGTTCACTGCTGGACTTGGCGAAGGCTGCGGCCAGCGCGGCCTGGCCCCGCTTGGCATCACCCTGCAGCGACAGCGCCACGCCCAGATGGACCAGCGACAGGCCGCCCACCGCCTTGCTGCGCTCGTTGTCGTACAGCGTACGCAGGGTACCCAGCGGCGCACGGTTGACCCGGGCCAGCACGTAGCCCGAATAGGCCTGGTTGGCGAACTTCAGCTTCTCGCGGTCATCCTGGCCGTAGAACTGATTGCCGCCGGACAGCAGATCCTCGCTGAGCCGGTTGAGCGCCTTCTGCAGCACGTTGTCGGGCACCGCAAAACCGGCGTCCTTGGCGTCGAGCAGGAACTCGGTGATGTACGGCGTCAGCCACGGGTTCACGTAGCCGTCGTCACCCCACATCGAGAAGTTGCCGTTGGCCACCTGCATCGACGCCAGGCGACCGAACGCACCTTCCATGCGCTCGCGGCGGGTCTTGGCATCCAGGCCATCGGCGCCGAGCATCGACGAGGTGGCCTGGTCCAGGATCAGCGCGGCGTAACCCTTGCTGGTGGTCTGCTCGGCACAGCCATATGGATAGTTCAGCGCGCCCTGCAGTGCACTGGCGAACGGGATCGGCGGCAGCGGGCTGACCAGCAGGCGGGCATTCACCGACTCGGACATCAGGCCCTCGGTCAGGCTGTTGTCGAGGCTGACCGCCGCCAGCGGATCGAGCGTGCGCACCTGCGAACGCAGCACCTGCGGCCACGCCGCACGCACCGGCAGGTCGTAGCGGCGATCGGCCTTGAAGCCGTTGCCGTCCACCCGCACCCTCACCTTGGCCACGCTGTGGCCTTCGCGTGCCGACAATGGGAAGCTCAGCGTGGTCTTGGCGTCGGCATTCAACTGCACGCTGCGGCTGCCCTCGCCCAGGTTCAACGGGCCCTCGGTTTCCACCTTCACGTTGAACTGGCCCGGCTTGCCGGTGAAGTTCTGCACGTCCAGGGTCACGGTGCTGCGGTCGCCCGGGGCCAGCACGCGCGGCATGCTGGCTTCGGCCAGGATCGGTGCGCGCACTATGGTTTCCACGTCGCGCTTGCCGTACTGGTCATCGCTGTAGACCAGCGCCGACACGCGCAGGGTGCCGTTGAAGTCCGGCACTTTCAGCCGGATGCGGGCATTGCCCTTGGCATCGAGCTGTACCGGGCCGGAGAACAGGTCCACGGTCTGCACGCGCGCGGTCGGGCGCTTGGCCTGCGGCAATGCCTGCAGCGCCATGTCGCCGCCGAACTTCAGCTTGCCGCTGCCACCATCGAAGCTCTCGATCACCCGGCTGTAGATGTCGTACGCATCGATACCGAGGCGACGCTGGGCAAAGAAGTGTGCACCGGCATCGGGCACCGGGAAACGGGTGATGTTGAGGATGCCCACGTCCACCGCCGAAACGGTGACGTGCGCGGTCTTGCCGGCCAGCTGCGGCGCACTGACGGTTACCGGAAGGTCCTGCTCCGGGCGCATCTGCTTGGGCGCGACCAGGCCGACGGCCACCGTGCGGCCCTTGCGGTCCATCGGCACATGCACCACGCCTACCGCGCGGGCCGGGGTGATCTTGCTCGGCGCACTGCCGCCACGGAACACCAGCGCGGTGATGTAGACGTCGTGGCGCTCCCAGTCGGCGGTGACCGGGATCTTGAAGGTCGAACCCGGCTTGGCCTCGATGTCCTGCACATACAGCATGCGGTCGGTCTCGACCATCAGGATGCCCTTGCCGGCGTGCGGCGGGGTCACCGTCACCTCCAGGGTGTCACCGGCCTTGTAACCGGTCTTGTCCAGGCCCAGCTTGACCTTGTCCGGGCGCGCATCCAGGCCACGGTTGTCATCGCCCCAGCTCCAGCCGGCACGGAACGGATAGCGGCTGGTCAGGCCGGTGGACGGATCGAACACGTCCACCCGGTACTCGCCCCACTCCACCGGGAAATCAAAGGCGACCGCGCTGTTGCCGGCATCGACGGTGCGGGTTTCCTTGTTCTCGAAACGGCGGGTGAAGTCGTAGTCCCAGCGGTTGTCGTTGAAGGTCCAGTGGTAGTCGCGCAGCTCGCGCACCAGGGTGATCTTCAGACCCTTGGCTGGCTGCGGTGTGCCGGCGGCATCCACGCGCATCAGTTCGAAGCGTGCGTTGCCGTTGGAATCAGCACCATCGTCGGGGTTGAACAGCGGTCGCACGCCGACCAGCGCATTGGCGGGCCACATTACCCGCTTCAGGGTGCGGGTGACTGTGCGGCCGCCGGTTTCATACAGGCTGCCGGACAGCACCACGGCGATCGGCGCCTTGGCCTTGGCCGCCTCTTCCGGCAACGCCACATCCTCACGCAGCTGGCCATTGCCCGGCAGCGTGGTATCGATCACGTCCTTGGCCTCGCGCGGCAGCTGCAGGGTCGGGTCACCGAAGAAATAGCCCGGCAGGCCGTCCACCGGCTTCTGTTCGGCGGCCACCGCCATGCGTGCGGTGAAGCGGTTGCCATCGGCCGGTGCGCCATACAGGTAGGCGCCATTGGCCTGCAGGCGCAGGTCCTCACCCGGCTTCAGCGTCTTCTGCGCGCTGTCCAGGTCCAGCTTCATGCGTTCGGGCAGGAACTCCTCGATGCGCAGGGTCATGCCCTGGATCGCTTCCTTGCTGGCCGGGTCGGTGCGGAACTCGACCTGCCAGCGCCCGGTCGGCGCCTCGGTGGGGATCACCTGCTCGAAATTGATGTAGCCCTGGTCACCCGGCTGCAGCCGGGTCTCGCGGAAGGTCTTGCCGTCGGGCTGTTTCAGCCGCAGGAACACCGGTTGCGCCTTGACCGGCTTGCCGTCGTTGTCGCGCAGCAGCGCGGACAGCCGCACGGTCTCGCCCGGCCGGTACAGGTCGCGCCCGGACCAGGCATAGACATCGAACCAGGCGTTGTCACGGCCGGCCACGGCGAATTCGCTCAGGTCCAGCGCCGGCTGGTTGAACGGCAGGAAGCTGGTGTCCTTGCCACTGCTGGCAACCAGCACGTGGGTGGCATCCAGGGTGTAGTTCAGCAGCGCATTACCATTGCCGTCGGTGCTGCCCTTCAGCACCACCTCGCCCTTGGCGTCGAGCACGCGCAGGTCGATGCCCTTCAGCGGCGCGCCGTCCTTGAGGCCGGCGGTGTGCACGAACAGCTTGTCCTTGTAGGCGCGGGTATGCAGGCCGATGTCGCTGACCGAGAAGAACGCGGTGTCGAACTCGCCTTCGTAGTCACCGGTACGCTTGAGCAGGGCGAAGTACAGGCCCGGCTCCTGCAGTTCCTTGATGTCCTGGGTCGGCAGGTAGGTCAGCACCCGCTCGTTCTTCTTGCCACCCAGGATGAAACGGTTGACGTACACCGGCTCGGCCAGCTTGTTGATCGGGCTGCGCTCGTAGTCGCTGCTCAGCTCCCAGCTGCCACGGCGGCCGCCGCGCTGGTACTGGCTGAAGAAGGTCGGAAGATCCTTCTCGCGCACGCGCAGGAATTCGACGTCGACTTCCGGAACGTTCACCGAGACCACCGGCAGGCCACGGCTGTCCTTGGCAGGCAGCACGCTGCCCTGCGAGGCGAAGCCAACCACCGGCTTCAGCTCGCCGCTGAACACCTTCTGCTTCAGTTCCTTGCCCAGGCGGCTGCCATCAGCGGCCAGCAGGTCCGGCGAGACCACCAGGCTGAACTCCTTGCCGGCCTCGACAAACGGGTAGCGCAGGGTCAGGCCGTCATCGGACAGCGTCCAGCTGCTGTCTTCGGTGCCGACCTTCTCCTCGAAGCGCACCAGCGTGTCGAAATCCTGGGTGCCGACCAGCGGGCGCGAGAACTCCAGCGCCAGCGACAGGCCGTCATTCTTCTGGTCCGGGTAGGCCCGCAGCAGGGTGAATTCCTTCACCTGCTCGGCCTTGGTGGTGATCGCCTCGCCACTGGCCTTGGGCAACTGCCCGCTGTCGTTGCGGCAGCCGGCCAGGCCCAGCAACAGGCCTCCTGCCAGTACCGCCGCCGCCCATCCCCACCGCTTCCGCCGTGCCGGACCGCTCATGTCGTCACTCCTTGATCGAGGTGGCCATTATAGGCAGGCCGCGTCAAGGCGTTGGCGCCCCGGCGGTCGGAAACCCGGTTCCGCCCGGGACCCGCTGGCCGCCAACCTTGGTTGGCGCCCCCCCACATGCCAACCAAGGTTGGCATCTACCAGAGCGGCCTCACCCCGGCAGGTACAGGTCCACATAGTCGGTCACCGGCATTGCCGCCAGCGCCACCGGATCCAGTGATGCCGCCAGGATGCGCTGCTGCTGGACCGTCGGGAAGCGGTGGGCCAGGTGCCGGCGGAACTTGTCCATCAGCAGCGGAATGCCTTCCTCCCGGCGTCGGGCATGGCCGAGCGGGTATTCCACCAGTACCTCGGGCAGCTCAGTACCGTCGCTGAAGCGCACGCCCAGGCCGTTGGCGATGCTGCGCTTGTCCGGGTCCAGGTAGTCGGCGCTGAGTTGCGGATCCTCATGGCAGGCCATCTTCGCCCGCAGGGCATCGATGCGTGGATCAGCGGCAACGTCGTCCTCGTAATCCTCGGCCACCAGCCGCCCGTGCAGCAGCGCGATGGCGACCATGTACTGCACGCAATGGTCGCGGTCGGCCGGGTTATGCAGCGGGCCCTGCTTGTCGATGATGCGGATGCAGGCTTCCTGGGTCCGGATCGCGATATGCGCGATGTCCTCGACCCGCCGCCCCATCGCACGCAACTGCTGGTGCAGCATGATGGCCGCCTCCACTGCGGTCTGGCCATGGAACTCGGCCGGGTAGCTGATCTTGAACAGCACGTTCTCCATCACGTAGCTGACCAGCGGTCGCCCCAGCGTCAGTGCCTTGCCATGCATCGACACCGCTTCAAAGCCCCAGGTCGGCGCGCTGAGCACGCTGGGGTAGCCCATCTCGCCACTGGCCGCCATCAGCGCCAGGCGCACGCCACGGCTGGTCGCATCGCCAGCTGCCCAGCTCTTGCGCGAGCCGGTGTTGGGTGCGTGCCGGTAGGTGCGCAGGGACTGACCATCGACCCAGGTCAGCGACAACGCATTGAGCATGCGCTCGCGATCCAGGCCGAGCAGCTGCGCAACCACAGCGGTGGTGGCCACTTTGACCAGCACCACGTGGTCCAGCCCGACCCGGTTGAAGGAATTCTCCAGCGCCAGCACGCCTTGGATCTCGTGCGCCTTGATCATTGCCAGCAGCACGTCGCGCACGGTCGGCGGTGGGCGCCGCAGAGCCTGCGCGTTGCGCCCCAGCCAATCGCAGACGGCAAGGATGCCACCCAGGTTGTCCGAAGGGTGCCCCCATTCGGCCGCCAGCCAGGTATCGTTGAAATCCAGCCAGCGCACCATCGCGCCGATGTTGAAGGCGGCCTGCACCGGGTCCAGCACGTAATGCGTACCCGGAACGCGTGCGCCGTTGACCACGCTGATGCCCGGCACCAGTGGACCAAGCAGTTTGCTGCAGGCCGGGAACGACAGCGCTTCCAGGCCGCAGCCCAGCGTGTCGAGCAGGCAGTGGTGCGCGGTCTGGAACGCCAGCGGTGAGTCGATGCGCGCGTCGCGCACGTAGTCGACGATGCCCACCAGCAGCGCATCCCACGCTGCACGCTCGTTGGATGGGGTGTGGCTGTCGGACATTATCGATCTCCTCGTTGCGGTGCACGGTCGCCCGTGCACCATGCCAACCAAGGTTGGCATCTACCAAAGCAATCGGTCTCTGCGGCCCGGTAGTCGCCAACCTTGGTTGGCGTTCACCAACGCATCACTCGACCGGTACCCGCACCTTGCCTTCCATCAGCACGCGGGCGCTGCGGCTCATGATGGCCTTGGTCACCGTCCATTGGCCGTCAACGAGACCGGCCTGCGCACCCACGCGCAACGTGCCGGAGGGATGGCCGAAGGTCACCGCTTCGCGTTCGCCGCCTCCAGCAGCGCGATTGACCAGCGTGCCCGGAATCGCTGCCGCGGTGCCGATCGCCACGGCAGCGGTACCCATCATCGCGTGGTGCAGCTTTCCCATCGACAACGCACGCGCATGCAGGTCGATCGCCGAGGCCGGAATGACCTTGCCACTGGACGACACGTAGTCCTGCGCCGGTGCCACGAAGGCCACCTTCGGCGTGTGCTGGCGGGTCGCCGCATCTTCCAGGTTCTTGATCAGCCCCATGCGCAAGGCGCCGTAGGCGCGGATCTTCTCGAAGCGCTCCAGCGCCCCCTTGTCCTCGTTGATCGCAGGCTGCAGTTCGGTGCCGGTGTAGCCCAGGTCGGCCGCATTGAGGAAGATGGTCGGAATGCCGGCGGTGATCATGGTCACCTCGAAACTGCCCACGCCCGGCACGTCCAGGGTGTCGACCAGGTTGCCGGTCGGGAACATCGCGCCCGCATCGCCGTCATCGGACGGATCGATGAACTCCAGCTGGATCTCGGCGGCCGGGAAGGTCACGCCATCCAGCTCGAAATCACCGGTCTCCTGCACTTCGCCATCGCGCATCGGCACGTGGGCGATGATGGTCTTGCCGATGTTGGCCTGCCAGATGCGCACGGTGCACAGGCCGTCGCGTGGCACGCGGGACGGATCGATCAGGCCGTTGGCGATCGCGAACGGACCCACCGCAGTGCTGAGGTTGCCGCAGTTGCCGCTCCAGTCGACGAAGGCGGTGTCGATCGAGACCTGGCCGTACAGGTAGTCCACATCGTGGTCCGGCACCGAGGCGGTGGAAATGATCACGCATTTACTGGTGCTGGAGGTGGCGCCGCCCATGCCGTCGGTCTGCTTGCCATACGGATCGGGCGAGCCGATCACGCGCATCAGCAGCGCATCGCGTGCGGCGCCCGGCACCTGCGCGGCGTCGGGCAGGTCCTGCAGGCGGAAGAACACGCCCTTGCTGGTGCCACCGCGCATGTAGGTGGCGGGAATACGGAGTTGCGGGAGGAAAGTCATGGATGTGTTCCTTGCAAAGAAAGACGGCCCGTTGCCGGGCCGTCGGATGTCTTACGCCACCTTGGCGCCTTCCAGGAAGTCCTGCGCGAAGCGCTGCAATACGCCACCGGCCTCGTAGATCGCCACTTCCTCGTCGCTGTCCAGGCGGCAGGTGACCGGCACGATCACGTCCTGGCCGTCGCGGCGGTGGATGACCAGCGTCAGCTCGGCGCGCGGGGTGCGCTCGCCGACCACGTCGAAGGTCTCGGTGCCATCGATGCCCAGGGTCAGGCGGGTGGTGCCCGGCTTGAACTCCAGCGGCAGCACGCCCATGCCGATCAGGTTGGTACGGTGAATCCGCTCGAAGCCCTCGGCCACGATCGCCTCCACGCCAGCCAGGCGCACGCCCTTGGCGGCCCAGTCACGCGAGCTGCCCTGGCCGTAGTCGGCACCGGCAATGATGATCAGCGGCTGCTTGCGCTCCATGTAGGTCTCGATGGCTTCCCACATGCGCATCACCTTGCCTTCCGGCTCCACGCGCGCCAGCGAACCCTGCTTCACGCTGCCGTCGTCGTTGCGCACCATCTCGTTGAACAGCTTCGGGTTGGCGAAGGTGGCGCGCTGCGCGGTCAGGTGGTCGCCGCGGTGGGTCGCGTAGGAATTGAAGTCCTCTTCGGGCAGGCCCATCTTCGCCAGGTACTCACCGGCGGCACTGGAGGCCAGGATCGCGTTGGACGGCGACAGGTGGTCGGTGGTGATGTTGTCCGGCAGCACCGCCAGCGGGCGCATGCCCGACAGCGTGCGCTCACCGGCCAGTGCGCCCTCCCAGTACGGCGGGCGACGGATATAGGTGCTCTGCGGGCGCCAGTCGTACAGCGGGTTGACCGTCGCGCCGTGCTCCACGCGCACATTGAACATCGGGTTGTAGACGCGGCGGAACTGCTCCGGCTTCACCGAGGCCTTGACCACGGCGTCGATCTCGGCGTCGCTCGGCCAGATGTCCTTCAGGCGCACCTCGTTGCCGTCGGCGTCCACGCCCAGCACGTCCTTCTCGATGTCAAAGCGCACGGTGCCGGCGATGGCATAGGCGATCACCAGCGGCGGCGACGCCAGGAAGGCCTGCTTCGCATACGGGTGGATGCGGCCATCGAAGTTGCGGTTGCCCGACAGCACAGCCGTGGCGTACAGGTCACGGTCGATGATCTCCTGCTGGATGGCCGGATCGAGCGCGCCGCTCATGCCGTTGCAGGTGGTGCAGGCGAAGGCGACGATGCCGAAGCCCAGCTTTTCCAGGTCCGGCAGCAGGCCGGCCTCTTCCAGGTACAGCTGCACCGCCTTCGAGCCGGGCGCCAACGATGACTTCACCCACGGTTTGCGCAGCAGGCCGCGCTCGTTGGCCTTGCGTGCCAGCAGGCCGGCAGCGATCACGTTGCGCGGGTTGGAGGTGTTGGTGCAGCTGGTGATGGCGGCGATGATCACCGCGCCATCCGGCATCAGGCCCTGCGCCTGCTCGGCCTTGCCCGCTGCCAGCTTGGCCTCGTCGGCGATGCCGCGCTCGGCCAGCTCGGCGGTCGCCACGCGCTTGTGCGGGTTGGACGGGCCGGCCATGTTGCGCACCACGCTGGACAGGTCGAAGCGCAGCACGCGCTCGTACTGTGCGGTGGCCAGGTCGTCAGCCCACAGGCCGGTGGTGCGCGCATAGTTTTCCACCAGCGCCACCTGCGATTCCTCGCGCCCGGTCAGGCGCAGGTAATCGATGGTCTGCCCGTCGATGTAGAACATCGCGGCGGTGGCGCCGTATTCGGGGCACATGTTGGAGATGGTGGCGCGGTCACCGATGGTCAGTGCCGCCGCTCCCTCGCCGAAGAATTCAAGGTACGCGCCGACCACGCGCTCCTTGCGCAGGAATTCGGTCAGCGCCAGCACCACGTCGGTGGCGGTGATGCCCGGCTGCGGCCTGCCGGTCAGCTCGACGCCGATGATATCCGGCAGTCGCATCCACGAGGCACGACCGAGCATCACGTTCTCGGCTTCCAGGCCGCCCACACCAATGGCGATCACGCCCAGCGCATCCACGTGCGGGGTGTGGCTGTCGGTGCCCACGCAGGTGTCGGGGAAGGCTACGCCGTCCTGCACGTAGATCACCGGCGACATCTTCTCCAGGTTGATCTGGTGCATGATGCCGTTGCCCGGCGGAATCACGTCCACGTTCTCGAACGCCAGCTTGGTCCAGTCGATGAAGTGGAAGCGGTCTTCGTTGCGGCGATCCTCGATCGCGCGGTTCTTCTCGAACGCCTGCGGATCGAAACCACCACACTCCACCGCCAGCGAGTGATCGACGATCAGCTGCACCGGCACCACCGGATTGACCTTGGCCGGGTCGCCGCCCTTGTCGGCGATCGCATCACGCAGGCCAGCCAGGTCGACCAGTGCGGTCTGGCCGAGGATGTCGTGGCACACAACGCGCGCCGGGAACCACGGGAAATCCAGGTCACGGCGGCGCTCGATCAGCTGCTTCAGCGAGTCGCCAAGCGTGGCCGGATCGCAGCGGCGTACCAGGTTCTCGGCCAGCACGCGCGAGGTGTACGGCAGGGTGGCATAGGCGCCGGGCTGGATCGCATCGACGGCAGCGCGCGCGTCGAAATAGTCCAGCGCGCTGCCGGGGAGGTTCTTGCGGTAATCGGTATTCATGGGCTGGCGGAATGCTTGGGGCGGGCCGGGTGCCGGCGGTGCGGCGGCGAAAGCATCCGGCCGGCACGCGGCCGGCCGGATGGGGACAGCAGGTGGATCAGACGCGCTTGTCGATGGCGACGAAGTCGCGGTCTTCCGGACCGATGTAGTTGGCGCTCGGGCGGATGATCTTGCCATCGATGCGCTGCTCGATGATGTGCGCGCTCCAGCCGGCGGTGCGCGCGATCACGAACAGCGGGGTGAACATCGCGGTCGGCACGCCCATCATGTGGTAGCTGACGGCGCTGAACCAGTCCAGGTTCGGGAACATCTTCTTGATGTCCCACATCACCGATTCCAGGCGCTCGGCGATGTCGTACATCTTCATGCTCGACTGTTCTTCGGACAGCTCGCGGGCCACGTCCTTGATCACCTTGTTGCGCGGATCGGAGACGGTATAGACCGGATGGCCGAAGCCGATCACCACTTCCTTGCGCTCGACGCGGGCCTTGATGTCTTCCTCGGCCTCATCCGGATTGTCGTAGCGCTTCTGCACTTCGAACGCCACTTCATTGGCGCCGCCGTGCTTCGGGCCACGCAGTGCGCCGATGCCACCGCAGATCGCGCTGTACATGTCGCTGCCGGTACCGGCGATGACACGACAGGTGAAGGTCGAGGCGTTGAACTCGTGTTCTGCGTACAGGATCAGCGAGGTGTGCATCGCCTTCACCCACGAGTCCTGCGGCTTCTCGCCGTGCAGCAGGTGCAGGAAGTGGCCACCGATCGAGTCATCGTCGGTTTCCACGTCGATGGCACGGCCGTTGTGGCTCCAGTGGTACCAGTACAGCAGCATCGAGCCGAGGCAGGCCATCAGCTTGTCGGCAATGTCGCGCGCGCCCGGATGATTGTGGTCATCCTTCTCCGGCGCCACGCAGCCGAGCACGGACACACCGGTGCGCATCACGTCCATCGGGTGTGCCGACGGCGGCAGTTCTTCCAGTGCGGCCTTCACCGCGGCCGGGATGCCACGCAGCGACTTCAGCTTGGCCTTGTACGAAACCAGCTCGGCGCGGGTCGGCAGCTTGCCGTGCACCAGCAGGTAGGCGATTTCCTCGAACTCGCTGGTGTTGGCCAGGTCCAGGATGTCGTAGCCACGGTAATGCAGGTCGTTGCCACTGCGGCCCACGCTGCACAGCGCGGTGTTGCCGGCGGCGGTGCCGGACAGGGCGACGGACTTCTTCGGCTTGAAGGTCGGGGTTGCGGTCGTATCGTTCATGTTTCCCTCCGAAACTTGATGGTGCAGGGTACTGCTTATTTCTTGGCGGCGAACAGCGCATCGAGCTGCTGCTCGAAGGCGTGGTAGCCGATGCGGTCGTAGAGTTCTTCGCGGGTCTGCATGGTTTCCACCACGTTGCGCTGGTGGCCATCGCGGCGCACCGCCTGGTAGACGTTCTCGGCCGCCTTGTTGGCCGCGCGGAACGCCGACAGCGGGAACAGCTGGATCGCAACACCGGCCGAAGCCAGTTCATCGCGGCTGAACAGCGGGGTGGCACCGAATTCGGTGATGTTGGCCAGCACCGGCACCTTCACCGCGTCGACGAAGCGACGGTAGGTGTCCAGGTCGTAGGCCGCCTCGGCGAAGATACCGTCGGCACCGGCCTCGACACAGGCAATGGCGCGCTCGATGGCCTTGTCCACGCCGTCCACCTGGATGGCGTCGGTACGCGCGATCAGGAAGAAGTCCGGATCGGTCTTGGCATCGGCGGCAGCCTTCACGCGGTCGACCATTTCACCCTGCGAGACGATCTCCTTGCCCGGACGGTGACCGCAGCGCTTGGCGCCAACCTGGTCTTCGATGTGGCAGGCGGCCGCGCCGGCCTTGATCAGCGACTTCACGGTGCGCGCGATGTTGAACGCACTCGGCCCGAAGCCGGTATCGATGTCCACCATCAGCGGCAGGTCGCAGACATCGGTGATGCGGCGCACGTCCACCAGCACGTCTTCCAGGGTGTTGATGCCCAGGTCCGGCAGGCCCAGCGAGCCCGCGGCAACACCGCCGCCGGACAGATAGATGGCGCGGAAGCCGGCGCGCTTGGCCAGCAGGGCGTGGTTGGCGTTGATGGCGCCGATCACCTGCAGCGGCGATTCGGCAGCAAGCGCCTCACGGAAGCGGGCACCGGCGGAGAAAGGGGCGGAAGCGGTCATGCGGCGATCCAGGTTGGAGAACGGATAGGTAGGCGCAAGCACCATGCCAAGCTGCAAGCCGTTGATTTCACGGGGATGACCGCCACGCAACAGTGAAACGTATGAAACACTGAAACGGATGTATCATGAAACATCACGTCGACCTCCAGCCGCCATGTACCTGCCCCGCTCACCGCTGCGCCACGCCGACACCGACCCCGGTCGCCCGGTGATCTGGACGGTCAGCGTCTCGCGCCTGACCGGCCTGCTCGGCGATGTCATTCCCGAATTCGATCGACGCGCGCGCATCGAGCAGATCAACCTAGGTTTCGAGGAAGCGGTGGATGTGATCGGCCAACGCCTGCGCCGCGAGCATTGCGACGTGGTCATCGCCGGCGGCTCCAACGCGGCCTGGCTGCGCGGTCGGCTGGAGCTGCCACTGGTGCCGATCCAGGCCAATGGCTTCGACCTGATGGAAGCGTTGGCCCGTGCCCGCCGCATCGCCAGCCGCATCGGCCTGGTCACCCACGCCAGCGACGTACCGGCGTTCAGCAACTTCCAGCAGAGTTTCGGCCTGGATATCGAGCACCGCCGCTTCGTCACCCGCGAGGATGCGCGCGACTGCATCGCCGACCTGCGCGCCAACGGCATCGAGGTCATCGTCGGCACCGGCATGGCCATCGACCATGCCGAACAGGCCGGCCTGCCGGGGGTACTGCTCTATTCGGCCGACTCGGTGCGGCAAGCGTTTGAACATGCGCTGGAGCTGACCCAGGCGCTGGCCCGCTCCAGCGGCAACCGAGCCGCCCCGCGCCGGCGCCCGGCAGCGCGTGCCGACACGCATGAACTGCTCGGCGACAGCCAAGCGATGGCCCAGGTGCGCGCACAGATCGCGCTCTATGCACCGCATGACAGCACCGTACTGGTGACCGGCGAAACCGGCACCGGCAAGGAGCTGGTGGCGCGGCAGCTGCACGCAGCCAGTGGCCGTCGCGGACGCTTCGTGGCGCTGAACTGCGGCGCCATCAGCGAATCACTGCTGGAAGCCGAACTGTTTGGCTACAGCGATGGTGCCTTCACTGGTGCACGGCGCGGTGGTCGCGTGGGCCTGGTCGAGGCCGCCGATGGCGGTACGTTGTTCCTGGATGAGATCGGCGAACTGCCGCTGCCGTTGCAGACCCGCCTGCTGCGCGTGCTGGAAGAACGCGAGGTGCTGCGTGTCGGCGCTACCGAACCGACGCCGGTGGACCTGCGCGTGGTGGCCGCCACCCTGCAGTCGCTGGAGCAGCGCGCGGCGACCGGCAGCTTCCGTCGCGACCTGTATTACCGGCTGGCCGCACTACGCATCGCCCTGCCCCCGCTGCGTGCGCGGCGCAGTGACATCCCGCTGCTGGCACAGCACTTCTTCCGCCAGCTGCGTGGCATCGACGCGCCACTGGATGAGGATGCACTGGCGGTACTGAGCGCGGCCGAGTGGCCGGGAAACGTGCGCGAACTGCGCAATCTGGTGGATCGACTACGCATCCACTGGCAGCCTGGGGAAGGATTGATCGATGCAGCGCGCCTGCTGCAGCTCGCGCCCGAGCTGGTGAAGGAAGGTATCGCCACACTGCCAGTGGAAAGCAACGGCAAGCGCCCACCGCGTGCGCAGCTGGAAGCATTGCTGCATGAACACCGCAATGACCGCGAGGGCATGGCGCAGGCGCTGGGCGTATCACGCACGACGCTGTGGCGCTGGCTGCGCGCGGAGGGGTTGTAACCACTCATTGCCTGGTGGGTGCGAACCTTGATTCGCACCGTTCTTCAAGCATCCCATCCACGCATGGCGTGGATCTACTTGGCCAGCAGCAGCTCGATTTCCTCCACCTGCACCACCGGCACCTTCCACGGGTGATGCGGCACGATGCCCTGTTCGAAGATTCGCTGCAGCCGCTGCGGATCACGTGGCAGACAGAACTCCAGGCGCACGCCGTCGACCACTTCGGTGCGGCCTTCCTCACCCTGCACGGGCGACGCACCCACGCGCGGGCGGAACTGCTCGAACCCCGGCGTCGACCACCACATGCCGTGCTCGTAGTCGCCGGCCGCCAGCGCGTCCACCGCGAGGATGCCGTGCCTTACCGCGCCCAGTGCCGCAGTCGGCACGAACACCACCACGCGATACAGCGGCAGGCGTTTCATCATGCGACCTTACGGATACAGCAGGCGCTTGCTCCAGCGCCCTTCAGCACCGGCTTCATAGCACCAGCGTTCGTGCAGGCGGAACTGCGCGCCGTACCAGAACTCGATGCGGTCGGGCACCACGCGCAGGCCACTCCAGCCCTCCGGGCGCGGCACGTCCTTGCCTTCGAAGCGCGCTTCGACCTCGGCCACGCGCGCGTCGAATTCCTCGCGCGTGGCCAGCGTCTTCGACTGCTGCGAAGCCCAGGCGCCGATCTGGCTCATCCGCGGGCGGCTGGCGAAATAGGCGTCGGCCTCGGCATCGGCCACCTGCTCGACACGGCCTTCGATACGCACCTGGATGCCGGCCTCGCGCAGGCTGCGCCACAGGAACAGCAGTGCAGCCTGCGGATTGGCCTGCAGCTCCCGGCCCTTGTGGCTGTCCAGGTGGGTGTAGAACACGAAGCCACGCTCATCGAACGCCTTCAGCAGCACGGTGCGCGCCGAGGGACGGCCGTGCGTATCGGCGGTGGCCACGGTCATGGCGTTCGGCTCGACCTCGCGGCTCTGCCTGGCCTCTTCGAAGAGGCTGGCAAACGTGGACAGGGCTTCGGCGTACAGGTCGCTCATGATTGCGTTCTTCTCACACGGATTGGGCTATTGTGGCTGCATGGCCGCTGCTGCGTATATGCCCCAGGTGAAAGGATTCCCCGAAACATTGGCCGAACAGGTGCTGGACGACGCACTGGGCAGTGGCGCAGCGGTTCCAGTATTGGCGATCAGTGGCCTGCAGGGGAGCGGCAAATCGACGCTGGCCGCGCAGGTCGTGGCCCGCGCCCAGGCACGCGGCCTGAACGCCGCCACGCTGTCGATCGACGACGTCTACCTGACCCGCGTGCAGCGCCAACGGCTTGCCCGCCAGGTGCATCCACTGCTGATCACCCGGGGCCCGCCGGGCACCCACGACCTGCCGCTGGCCCACGCAGTGCTGGATGCGGTGGCCGCGCGCCAGCCCTTCGCGATGCCGCGTTTCGACAAGCTGGCCGACGAACGCCTGCCCGAAGCGCAATGGCCGCGCCTGCAACAACCGCTGGACCTGCTGGTGTTCGAAGGCTGGTTCCTGGGCGCGCCCGCGCAGGATGACAACGCGCTGGACAGCCCGTTGAACGCGCTGGAGCGCGAGGCCGACGCCGATGGTCGCTGGCGGCGCTGGTGCAACCAAGCGCTGGCCCGCGACTACCCGGCGCTGTGGCAGCGCTACGACCGGCTATGGTTCCTGCAGCCGCCGGATTTCTCGGTGGTACCGCGCTGGCGCTGGCAGCAGGAGCAGAACCTGCAGGCCTTTCAGCCAGGCCGGCACGGCATGAGCCGGCCACAGCTGGAACGCTTCGTGCAGTACTACGAGCGGGTCAGCCGGCAGGCACTGCGGGCGCTGCCGGCGCTTGCCGATCACGTGGTGGTCCTGGACGGCCAGCGACAGGTGCAGGACGTGCGCTGAGCACGCCTATTCCACCAGGAAGGTCACCCGCAGGTTGACCCGCCATTCGGTGATCTCGCCGCTGCCATTGGTGACCACCTTGGTCTCGTTCACCCAGGCGCCCTGGATGCCCTTGACCGTCTCGGAGACCTTCTTCAGCCCGCTGCGCACGGCGTCCTCCACGCTCTTCGGCGAGGAGGCGGTGATTTCGATGACCTTGGCGACTGTCATGGCCTGTACTCCGGCTGGCGCGGGAGACCCCGCTGGAACGCCTACCCTGACGTGAAGAACGTAAAGGCCAGGGCACGGAGGTGTTAGCATCAGAGGGCATGAATCCTGCTCCGAACCTGATCCTGATCGGCCCGATGGGCGCCGGCAAAACCTGCATCGGCCGCCGCTTGGCCGAGCGCTTCACGCTGGACTTCGTCGATGTCGACCAGGCCATCGTCGATGCCGCCGGTGCCAGCATCCCGACCATCTTCGAGCACGCCGGCGAAGCCGGTTTCCGCAACCATGAACGCGAGGCCCTGGCCCGTGTGCTGGAAGGCCGCAGCCAGCTGGTCTCCACCGGCGGCGGCGCGGTGCTGGACCCCGGCAACCGTGCACTGATCGCCCGCCGCGGCTTCGTGGTCTACCTGCGGGTCAGCGTGACCGCGCAGCTGGAACGCCTGGCCCGCGACAAGGGCCGGCCGCTGCTGCAACGCCCGGACCGCGAGCAGGTGCTGCACGACCTGGCCGCACACCGCGACCCGCTATACCGCGAACTGGCCGACCTCACCCTCGATACCGACCCGTACACCGCTGCCGATGCGACTGCCCAGCTGGTGGTCAAGCTGGCCACGCAATGGCAGCGCCAGGACCTGACTGCATGACTTCCCCCGCCCTGCTGCAGGTCGCCGTTGGCGGCGACCGCCCCTACACCATCACCATCGGCGCCGGTGCCCAGGCCGATGGCGCTGCACTGGCCGCGCACGTTCGCGGCCGCCACGTGCTGCTGCTCAGCGACAGCGAAGTCGCCCCGCGCTATCTGGCGCCGGTGAAGCAGACCCTGCTGGCCGCGCGTCCCGACCTGATCATCGGCGAGCACGTGCTGGCCGCCGGTGAGGCCTCCAAGACGCTGGCCGAATTCGGCCGCGCGATCGAAGCGCTTGCGGCGCTCGGCGCCACGCGCGACGCCTGCGTGTTCGCCCTCGGCGGCGGCGTGGTCGGTGACCTTGCCGGATTTGCCGCCGCCTGCTGGATGCGCGGCGTGGACTGCGTGCAGCTGCCGACCACCCTGCTGGCGATGGTCGATTCGTCGGTGGGCGGCAAGACCGCCGTCGACATCCCGGCCGGCAAGAACCTGGTCGGCGCCTTCCATCCGCCGCGTGCGGTCATCGCAGATACCCGCGTGCTGGCCACCCTGCCGCCGCGCGAACTGCGTGCAGGCCTGGCCGAAGTGGTGAAGTACGGTGCGCTGGGCGACGCGGTGTTCTTCGAATGGCTGCAGCAGCATGCCGATGCGCTGGTCGCCGGTGAAGACCACGTGCTTTCCGAAGCCATCGCGCGCAGCTGCCGGCACAAGGCCGCCATCGTCGAGCGCGATCCGTTCGAGAAGGGCGAACGTGCCCTGCTCAACCTCGGGCATACCTTCGGCCATGCCATCGAAACCGAGCAGGGCTACTCGGCTCCAGGCCGCGATGCGCTGAACCATGGCGAGGCGGTGGCGGTGGGCATGGTGCTGGCGGCGAAGCTGTCCACCGACCTCGGCCTGGCCGACGATGCCGACCGCGCTCGCCTGCAGGCACTGTTGGAACGCCTCGGCCTGCCGGTGGCGATCCCGGCCGGGCTGGACCCGCAGGCCCTGCTCGGCCGCATGCGCCTGGACAAGAAGAATGTGGCCGGCCGCCTGCGCCTGGTGCTGTGGCGCGGCATGGGCCGCGCCGAAGTGGTCCCGGACGTCGATGAGGCGGCGGTACTGAAGGTGCTGTCAGCCAGGTAGAGCCGGCCGCTGGCCGGCTCCTCCATGCATCAAGTTGCCGGCCAGCGGCCGGCACTACCACGTTGCGGCAGGGGTCACCCCTGCCCCGCTACAATCGGCGCCATGCACGTCTACCTGCAACATCCCGACGCCGGTGCGCAGGCACCGCGTTTCCTGCGCCTGAGCCTGCAGCCGGACCTGTTCGGCGGCTGGGAGCTGCTGCGCGAGAGCGGCCGCGTCGGCAGCCGCTCGCAGTTGCGGCGCGAGCTGTTCCTGCAGGCCGACGACGCCCGCCACGCCTTCGAGAAGGCCCGCGATGCCGAACTGCATCGCGGCTTCCAGATCCTTTCGCACGGCGACTGACGCCGCTGCTCCTCCCGTCCAAGGAATGCCCATCGTGACCAGCCCTCTCCGCAACGATCGCCTGCTGCGCGCCCTGCGCCGCGAACCGGTGGACTGCACCCCCGTCTGGCTGATGCGCCAGGCCGGCCGCTACCTGCCGGAATACCGCGCGACCCGGGCCAAGGCCGGTAGCTTCCTGGCCATGGCCAAGACCCCGGAGATCGCCTGCGAAGTCACCCTGCAGCCGCTGCGCCGGTTCCCCCTGGACGCAGCCATCCTGTTCTCGGACATCCTCACCATTCCCGATGCGATGGGCCTGGAGCTGTACTTCGTCGAAGGCGAAGGCCCGAAGTTCCGCCATCCGGTGCGTGATGAAGCGGCCATCGCCAAGCTGGCGGTGCCGGACATGGAGCAGGACCTGGGCTACGTGATGGATGCGGTACGCCTGATCCGCCGCGAGCTGGACGGCCAGGTACCGCTGATCGGCTTCTCCGGCAGCCCCTGGACGCTGGCCTGCTACATGGTGGAAGGCGGCGGCAGCAAGGATTTCGCACGCATCAAGGCGATGGCGCTGAACCATCCGCAGGCGCTGCACCGCCTGCTGGAGGTCACCACCGAAGCGGTGATCGCCTACCTCGGTGCGCAACGCGCGGCCGGTGCGCAGGCGCTGCAGGTGTTCGACACCTGGGGTGGCGTGCTGTCCCCGGCGATGTACCGCGAGTTCTCGCTGCGTTACCTGCAGCGGATTGCACAGGGCCTGGATCGCGGCGAAGGCAGCGAGCGCACGCCGCTGATCCTGTTCGGCAAGGGCACCGGCCTGCACCTGGAAGCACTGTCGCAGACCGGCGCCGATGCACTTGGCCTGGACTGGACGCTGGACCTGGACGAAGCAATGCGCCGCACCGGTGGTCGCGTCGCGCTGCAGGGCAACCTCGACCCGACCACGCTGTACGCCTCGCCGGATGCGATCGCCACGGCCGCAGCGCGCGTGCTCGACACCTATGCCGCCGGCAACGGCGGCTCGCGCGAAGGCCATGTGTTCAACCTCGGCCACGGCATGTCGCCGGACATGGACCCGGCGCATGTGCAGGTCCTGGTCGACGCGGTGCACGCGCACAGCCAACGCTGAGCATTCCGCATGCCATCACGGCGCGATGTTGATCGCGCCGTGACCCGCAGTGCGCGATCATGGCGGCCCCCACGCTGCACCGGCCACACCCCATGTCCACATCGCCATCGACCTACAACCGCCAGCGTCCCCTGCTGTGGCTGGTGTCCCTGGCGATCTTCATGCAGATGCTGGACTCGACCATCGTCAACACGGCGTTGCCGGCGATGGCGGCCAGCCTGGGCGAGAGCCCGCTGCAGATGCAGTCGGTGGTGTTCAGCTATGCGCTGGCGGTCGCCACCTTCATTCCCGCCTCGGGCTGGATCGCCGACCGCTATGGCACCCGGCGCACCTTCCTGGTGGCGATCATCCTGTTCACCCTCGGCTCGCTGGCCTGCGCGTTGGCCCAGCACCTGCACCAGCTGGTCGGCGCGCGCGTGCTGCAGGGCATCGGCGGTGCGATGCTGCTGCCGGTCGGTCGGCTGGCGGTGATGCGCTCGGTGCCGCGCGAGGATTTCCTGCGCGCGATGAGCTTCATCGCCATCCCCGCGCTGGTCGGCCCGCTGATCGGCCCGACGCTGGGCGGCTGGCTGGTCGAGATCGCCTCATGGCACTGGGTGTTCCTGATCAACCTGCCGATCGGCGTGATCGGTTTCATCGCCGCGATGAAGATCATGCCCGACCATTACGCCAGCCATCGCACCCGTTTCGACCTGCGCGGCTACATCATGCTGGCCTTTGCGATGGTGGTGCTGTCGCTGGCCTTGGACGGCATCTCCGGACTCGGCACCCCACACGCGCTGGTGATGCTGATGACGGTCGCGGGCCTGGCTGCGCTGGTGGGCTACTGGCTGCATGCCGCCAATTCCACCGCGCCCTTGTTCTCGCTGGCCCTGTTCCGCGTACCCAGCTACCGCATCGGCATCCTCGGCAACCTGTTCTCACGCATCGGCAGCAGTGCCATGCCGATGCTGATTCCACTGCTGCTGCAGGTCGGCCTCGGCCTCGGCCCGATGAACGCCGGCCTGATGATGGTGCCCGTAGCGGCCGCCGGCATGGTGTCGAAGAAACTGGCAGTGAAGCTGGTCGAACGTTACGGCTACCGCCGCGTGCTGATGACCAACACCGTGCTGGTGGGGCTGGCAATGGCCAGCTTCATCCTGATGACACCTGGCCAGCACCTGGCCTGGCGCCTGGTGCAGCTTGCGTTCTTCGGCGCGGTCAATTCACTGCAGTTCACCGTGATGAACACCGTGACGCTGCGCGACCTTGACCGCGAATTCGCCAGTTCCGGCAACAGCCTGCTGTCGATGGTGATGATGCTGGCCGCCGGTTTCGGCGCCGCGGCGGCCGGCAGCCTGCTGGCCGCGTTCGGCAATCACCTGGACAGCAACAGCGCGACCGCCGCGCTGCATGCCACATTCCTGTGCGTGGGCGCGATCACCCTGACCTCGACGATGATCTTCTGGCAGCTGCCTGACACCAAGCCCGAACCGCGGCAGGTCGAGCACGTCGCGGAGTGAGGATGGTTCGGCAGGGCCTGCGGCCCTGCACCCGCAGAGGCCGAAGCAACAGCAACAGCGAGCATTCCGTGGGTGGTGGGGCGGTGTGGGCTTGCAGGACACGCCGTAACCCCCCAGACCGGCCCAGCCGCTGGCGGCTGTGCGTTCGGGCGCTTGCGAAGCAGTGCTTCGCAAGCAAAGCGCCCTCACCCATGGTGGGCTCGATGGCGCCATCCATGGCGCCAACGGTCCTGCAAGCCCACACCGCCCCACTTCTGACAGATTTTCGCGATCGGGTAGTTCCACGCCATGCGTGGATGAACGTCCATTGAAATCGAATATTTCGACTTGAAATCGAAACGCATCCACGCATGGCGTGGATCTACTGCAGATCG